>JBDSOM010000203.1:0-9116 GCA_039914785.1 Novosphingobium sp. | reverse complement strand
CTTCATCGGCAACGTGACCATTGGCGAGGATGTCTCGATCGCCGAGCTGCAAGAGCTTTATGATGCGGTCGTGCTGGCGACCGGGGCGCCGCACGACAAGCCCATCGGTCTGCCGGGCGAGGACCTGGGCAACGTGTTCGGCAGCGCCGCCTTCGTGGGCTGGTACAACGGCCATCCACAGTTCTCGGGGCTCGACCCCGACCTGTCGGGCAAGACCGCGGTGATCATCGGCAACGGCAACGTCGCGCTCGACGTGGCCCGGATCCTCGCCAAGACCCGGGCAGAGTTCGACGGCAGCGACATCGTCGGCCACGCGCTCGAACGGCTAGAGGGCTCCAAGATCGAGCGGATCGTGATCCTCGGCCGCCGCGGCCCGCACCAGATCGCGATGACGCCGAAGGAACTTGGCGAACTCGCCCACCTGACCCGTGCTTCCCCCCGCGTCGCCCCCGCCGACTTGCCGGAGTTGGCCGAGGATGCGCTGCTCGAGCCGGGGCAGCGCAAGTCGGTCAACCACTTGCGCAGCTTTGCCGCAATCCCCGAAGCCCACCGCGCCGACAAACCCATCGACCTTGAGTTCGACTTTTTCGCTGCCCCCAAGGCGATCCTGGGCGATGACCGGGTCGAAGGCGTAGAGATCGAGCGGACCAGGCTGGAGGGCGGCAAGGCCGTCGGGACCGGCGAACTGTATACGATCCCCGCGAGCATCGTGGTCGCCTGCATCGGCTACCAGACTTCACCGATCCCCGGCGTGCCGTTCGAGGAGAGCGCCGGCCGCTTCGCCAACGACGCGGGCCGCATCCTGCCTGGCCTGTACTGCGTCGGTTGGGCCCGGCGTGGTCCGTCCGGCACGATCGGCACCAACCGTCCAGATGGCTTCAGTGTCGTCGAAAAGATCGCGGAAGACATCGGCGTCGATGGCCCTGGGGATCAGGGCAAGCGGGGCGGCGCTGGCTTCGATACGTTGGCGACCGAACGCAACCTGTCAGTGGTGCGGTTCCGCGACTGGAAGAAGATCGAGGAAGCCGAAGCGGGCCGCGCCCGCGATGGCGCGCCACGAGAGAAGTTCGTCGACGTGGCAGCGATGATTGCGGCGAGCCAAACTTAGGGGCGGGATCTAACGTCCTCGAGGCGTCAGACCCGCATGGGCATCAGCACGTAAAGCGCGGGGCTCTGATCGTTCTGACGGATCAGGGTCGGCGCGCCGGCATCGGCGAGGTGAAGTTCGACGGTGTCGCCTTCGATCTGGCCCAGGATGTCCTTGAGGTAGTTGGCGTTGAAACCAATCTCGAAGCCTTCGGACTTGTAGTCAGCCGGGACTTCCTCCGCCGCCGTGCCGTTGTCCGGCGAGGTCACCGACAAGGTCACCCGGTCGGGCTCCAGCGACATCTTAACCGCGCGGGTCTTTTCGGTCGCGATCGTCGCGACGCGGTCGACGCCTTCGTAGAACGAGCGCGGGTCTAGCCGCAGGAGCTTGTCGTTCCCGGTCGGGATCACCCGGCTGTAATCCGGGAAAGTGCCGTCGATCAGCTTGCTGGTCAGGACGACGCCGTTTTCGCCGCCGAGGGTGAAGCGGATCTTCGATGCGGACAAGTCGATCTCGACATTGGTGTCGAGCGCTTCTTCCAGCAGCTTGCGCAACTCGCCCACGCATTTGCGCGGAATGATCACGTCGGGCATGCCTTCCGCGCCGTCGGGGCGCGGCAGGGTGAAGCGTGCGAGCCGGTGACCGTCGGTCGCCGCGGCGCGCAGTTCCTCGTCAGAGACGTGGATGAAGATGCCGTTGAGATAATACCGCGTCTCTTCGGTCGAAATCGCGAAGCGGGTACGGTCGATCAACTGCGCCAGGGTCGCCGCGGGCAGCTCGAAGCTGGTCGGCAGGTCACCTTCGACAATGACCGGGAAGTCGTCGCGGGGCAACGTGGGCAGGCTGAAGCGACTGCGCCCGGCCTTGACCGTCATGCGGTTGTCCGCGGTTTCCAGACTGACCTGGCTGCCGTCCTGCAGCTTGCGCGCGATGTCGAACAGCAAGTGGGCGGAAACGGTGATCGCCCCGGCCCCTTCGACCGAAACCGCGTTCATCGTCTCGATCACCTGAAGGTCGAGGTCGGTCGCCATGATTTTCACGGTACCGTCGCCCGCGGCCTCGATAAGCACGTTCGACAGGATCGGAATGGTGTTGCGACGCTCAACTACGGACTGGACGTGGCTCAGGCAGCGCAGCAGCGTAGCGCGTTCGATAGTGGCCTTCATGATCGCGTCATGTCCCCCTGGGCGGCCGAAATCCCCGGCCGACGGCTATGGACGCAAATCCTTAGCGCGGGAGGCGCGCGCGGCAAGCACGAAGCGATAAGTAAGCCCCGAATCTGGGGATAATTCGGTCAAACCCGCCGTCCCGTGCCGAGACGGCAATGGTTAAGAAAACATCGCCATGCCGCCATTCACGTGAAGTGTCTGGCCGGTAATGTAGCCCGCCTCCCTGGACGCAAGATAAGCGACCGCCGCGCCGATGTCTTCGCCCTCGCCCATTCGGCCCATCGGGATGCGGCCGTTGAGGGCGTCTTTTTGCGCGTCCGGAAGGACTTCGGTCATCGCGGTACGGATGAAGCCCGGCGCGACGCAATTCACCGTGACGTTCCTGCTGGCCAGTTCCTGCCCGAGGCTCTTCGACATCGCGACAAGGCCGCCCTTGGCCGCAGCATAGTTGATCTGGCCCGGATTACCGGTGGCGCCGACCACGGACGTGATCGTGATGATCCGCCCGAACCGCGCTTTCATCATCGGCTTGGTGGCGGCACGCATCAGGCGGAACGCGGCCTCGAGGTTGACCCGGATCACCGCGTCCCACTCCTCGTCCTTCATCCGCATCGTCAGGTTGTCGCGCGTTATCCCGGCGTTGTTGACCAGGATGTCGAGTTTACCGAGCGAATCCACCGCGGCCGGCACCAGCTTCTCGACCACCTCGGGATCGGACAGGTCGCAAGTGATCGCGACGTGATCGACTTCCTGCACGTGCTGCGGGCGATGATCGTCCAGCTCTTCGCGAAACGCGCGAAGCTTGCCGGCGTTCGAGCCGGAAATCGCCAACCGCGCGCCTTGCGCCGCGAGCGCCTTGGCGATTGACGAGCCGATGCCGCCGCTTGCCCCGGTGACGAGTGCGGTCATGCCGTGAAGGTCGAACATGCGGTTTTCCATCCTCAGAGTTCCTTCGCCAGAGCTTCGATATCGGCCATTGTCACCACGCTGACCACCCGGACGTCTTCGGCCGAACGATTGATCATCGGACCCAGCACTTTGCCGCCTAGTTCGAAGTAGTTGTTGACCCCCGCCGCCTTCATGGCGATCGCGCTTTCGCGCCAGCGGACCCGCCCCGTGACCTGCTCTACCAGCAAACGCCCGACTTCTGCGGGGTCGGTGACAATCGCGGCGGTGATGTTCGCGAACAAGGCGATCTGCAGCGGGCCTGGCGGGGTCTGGCCGAGCGCCTCGGCCATCGCGTCGGCCGCCGGCTGCATCAATGGGCAATGGAACGGCGCGGACACCGGGAGGGCCATGCCGCGCTTGATCCCGAAGTCCTTCACCAGGGCGATAGCGCGCTCGATCGCGGCCTTGTGACCCGACAGCACGACCTGCCCGGGATCATTGTCGTTGGCGACAGTGCAAACGTCCTTTTCGCCATCGGGGCCTTGGGCCGCCGCATCAGCGAGCGCCTGAGCCTTTTCGATATCGGCACCGAGCAGCACGCACATCGCGCCGACGCCGACCGGCACCGCGGCCTGCATCGCCTGCCCGCGCAGCTTCAGCAGCCGCGCCGTGTCGCCGAGGCTGAATGCGCCAGCGGCGCACAGCGCGGTGTATTCCCCCAGACTGTGACCGGCGACGAAATCGGCCTTCGCGGCCAGCGAAATACCGCCCTCCCGCTCAAGCACACGCAGCACCGCGATGGCGTTCGCCATGATCGCCGGTTGAGCGTTCTCGGTGAGGGTCAGCTGATCTTCCGGGCCATCCCGCATGATCCTGAACAGCTTCTGCCCGAGGGCGTCATCGACTTCTTCGAACACTTCGCGCGCAGCGGGGCTCGCGTCGGCGAGCTCCACGCCCATGCCGACTTTCTGGCTTCCCTGCCCGGGAAAAACGAACGCGCGCATTGGGCAATCCTCTCGAAAACAGGCGCGCGCCATTATGGCTGACGCTGCGCTGTGGCAAGCTTATCTCTAATTATTGACCGATCAGGAACTGTTTACCCCGAACCGAACGATCTTGTTGGCGGCATCGTGCCCGATGTCGGCAGTCCCCAGGAAGGGGATCGCGTGCCGCTCGCACCAGTACCGCGCAATCTGTTCGGGCCCAGCGCCAAAGGGGCGGTCGTTTTCCGGCACATCGCTGACCCGGCCCAGGCGCAGCCCGGCGATTCCGCCCCCGCTTTCGTTGGCCAGGTGCGCGGTGGCATGGAAGAGCAGCCGATCCATCGCATAAAGATGCTCGGCGACCTCCTCGATCATCACGACGTGCCCCGCGAGCCCTGGCATCAGCCTGGTGCCGCAAAGCATCGCCAGCGTCATCAGGTTGAAGGCGACGACCGGGCGCCGGTCGAGCGAGGGCTCCAGGCCGGATTGGTCGCCGCTCAGAAACCCCAGTGTGCGCCGAACCGCGCCCTCACCGCCCTGGCGGCGAATGTCAGCCGGCATCGGGGCATGAACGGGGCGGCCGATCCGCGCCCGATAAAGCCCTGCCAAGAGATAACCCGCATCGGAATAGCCGAGGAAGTGCTTATCCTGCGCCGCGTGGTCAAAGCGCTCGAGGGCGGCTTCTGCGATCCGATTGGAGCCATAACCCCCGCGCGCGAACCACACCGCATCGAACGCCGGGTCGTTCGCGCATTCGAGTAACGCGGCGAGCCGGGTCTCGTCGGGACCGGCGAAATGGCCGGCAGTCTCGAAGCATTGGGGATGGAAATGGAGATCGACGCCGGGAAACTCCGCCGCCAGGGCGATGACGCGGGCGGCATCATCCTGGGTGAACGGTGCGGAGGGGGCGCAAATCGCGATACGGGGCATTGCCCCCCCTACCCGCCCCGTCTTTCCTGCGAAAGCGGCGATCCCGGTTCTTCCACCGCACGTTCCACCGCACGCGGCAAGCGGGATGCCCGCCTCCGCCGGTATGACGGTTGTTTTGTAGCGACATGGCGCATAACCCAGCCGCCATGAATGCACCCGCCCACGCCCTCACAGATTCCACTCTCACCGCCCATCCCTGGTTTTTCTGCGGCATCGGCGGCTCGGGAATGCTACCGCTGGCCCTGATCCTCAAGGGCCATGGCGCCGAGGTCGCCGGCTCCGACCGGAGCCGCGACCAGGGGCGCACCCCGGAAAAGTTCGCGTGGCTCGAAAGTCTGGGCTTCGACCTGCACCAACAGGATGGCAGCGGAATCGTCTCGGCGGAGCAAACCCTCGTCGCCTCGGCAGCGGTCGAGAACACGGTGCCCGAAATCGTTCGCGCCAGCGCGCTCGGCTGCTCACGGATGAGCCGCGCAGAACTGCTCGCAACCTTGTTCAACGCCGCGCCGCAAGGCATCGCGGTCGGGGGCACCAGCGGCAAGTCGACCGTCACCGGCATGATCGGCTGGATCATGACCGAGGCCGACCGGGACCCGACGATCATGAACGGCGCGGTGATGAAGAACTTCGTCGCTCCCGAAGCCCCGTTCGCCAGCGCGCGAGTCGGCCAAGGCGATGCGTTCGTTTCCGAAGTCGATGAAAGCGACGGGTCGATCGCGCTCTATCGGCCCCAGGTCGCCGTGCTCGGCAACATCAGCCTGGACCACAAGAGCCTGGAGGAACTACGCGAACTGTTCGGCGATTTCCTAGCCCGGGCCGAGATCGCAGCGGTCAACCTCGACGATCGGGAGAGTGCCGCCCTAGCCGTCCGCGCCCAAAGCCTGGTTACGTTCGGGATCGACAGCAGCGCCGCGATGCTGTCCGTCACACCCGGCAGCGTGGCCGAGCATCCCACCACGCTGACCGCGACGCTTCATGACAGCCGCGACGGGACCAACCACCCGCTCGCGCTGCGCGTGCCCGGGCGCCACAACCTGGCCAATGCGCTCGCCGCGATCGCCGCCGCCAGCGCGGCCGGAGTTGCGGTCGCCGATGCGGTCCGCGCGCTGGCATCGTTTACAGGCCTGGCCCGCCGGTTCGATATCATCGGGACTTCGGCGGGCCGAATTTCCGTCATCGACGACTTCGGACACAACCCCGACAAAGTCGCCGCCACGATTCTGACACTGAAAGCCCACCCCGGCCGCGTCCTCGCGTTCTTCCAGCCACACGGCTACGGTCCGCTGCGCCAGATGGGTGCCGAGCTCGCCGAAGTCTTTGCCCGGCTGCTCGGACCGGACGACTTCACGATCCTGTGCGACCCCGTTTACTTTGGCGGCACCGTCGATCGCAGCGAAGGCAGCGAACGTATTGTGGGGCTGATCCGCGCGGGCGGCGGTCAGGCGGAGTATGTGCCCGACCGCGCCGCCTGTGCCGACCGGCTCGCCCAACTCGCGCAGCCGGGCGACCGGATCGTGATCATGGGCGCGCGGGACGATACGCTGACGGTATTCGCGAAGGACCTCCTCGCCCGCCTGCCTTGACGTCAGTTCTGGGCGGGTACGCTGGGCCGGCCACCCGGCAGCGGGGTAAGTTGCTGGTGCGCGGGCACTCCGCCCGGATACGTATAACCAAGCTGGTCGAACTTCGCGTCGAACCACCAGAACCCCAGCCCGCCGATCACCGCCGCGACCAGAAACAGCACCCAGCCGGCCGCCGTCGGGCTCTGCTTCTCGACATGGCGATAAGCCACGGTGTCGCCGAAAATCAGGAAGAACAGGCCGAACACCGCGGCAAACGGCACCAGTACGAAAGCCTTGGTACTATATTCGACCTCCTGCGCGTGGGCTTGGGCCGCCTGGAGCGGCTGCCAGATGAAGAACCAGCCGAATCCCAACGCCACGACCAGGCATAACAGGCCGCCGAAACGCGCCATCGTCGAACTGCTCATTGTCGTTTCCCCCGCTAGGACCAGAACCTTAGCGCTGCGCCCCCTTGCCCCGCAGCTTCTGCACCTGGTGGACCAGCCAGGCAACCACACCGCCGAGCACCAGCCCCACCAGCGCCGAAGCCGCCGCGTACGTCAGCCAGCCGAGCACCCCCGCCAGCGGACCGGTCGCATGTTCGACGGCATGCTGGATTCCGTGCGCGATGTTCGCCGGGGCCGGGATCCCGAGCTGCTCCAGCGCGTGCAGCACGATCCCCCCGCCGACCCACAGCATCGCGATCGTGCCCACGCTTGCCAGCACCGCCAGCACCTTGGGCATGGCATTGACCAGCGCGGTCCCCAGCCGCCGCGTGCGGGGCCGTTTCGCATAGTGCAGGCCGATGTCGTCCATCTTCACGATTAGCCCGACCGCGCCATAGACCAACACGGTGATCGCCACCGCGACGACCACCAGGATCAACGCCTGCGATAGCAGCGGTTCGTGATCCACTTCGGCCAGCGCGATCACCATGATCTCGGCCGAGAGGATGAAATCGGTCCGCACCGCGCCCGAGACGCGCGCCTGCTCGAAGGCCACCGGATCCTCGATCGTGTCCTCCAGCGTCTCGCCGTGCTTCTCGCCGCCGAGCTTCTCGACCACCTTCTCGGCGCCCTCGAAAGCCAGGTAGAGCCCGCCGACCAGCAACAGCAGGGTCACCCCCAGCGGAAAGAAGCTGCTCAGCAGCAGCGCGGCGGGCAGGATGAACAGTAGCTTGTTGCGGATCGAGCCCTTGGCGATCTTGTATATCACCGGCAATTCGCGGTCCGGCGTGAAATTGGTGACATAGCTGGGCGTCACCGCCGCATCGTCGATCACCACCCCGGCGGCCTTGGTTCCCGCCTTGGTCGCGGCGAGTCCGATGTCGTCGAGCGAGGCGGCGGCAGCCTTGGCAATGACTGCGATATCGTCGAGCAGCGCGACTAGGCCTGATGGCATGGTTGTCTGGGTCCTTGAGGAAGTGCGCGGAAAGGGCAGGCGAAGTTTGCAGAATACGGCCGGGCCCGGATCACCTCGCAACGCCCGCACGCCCGACCATAACAGCGGGTTCGAATGGAGGAAATCAATAGCGGAGGTTTCATCGGTCGCAGATCGCACGAATGATCCGCGCCGGTCAGAGCTCGCGGATCATGTAAGTTGAAGCATCACCATAGCTCTGGAGCTTGCGCACGACGGCGTCACCCGTAACCGGCGCGAACCCCATGCTCTGCCAGAACGGCACCGTATCGTTCACGGATACGAGCGCGATCCGGCTCGTGCCCAGCGAGCGGACTTCGCGGACAAGGCGCTCGACGATCGGCCGGGCGTGCCCCCGCCCGCGCATCTCGGGGTGCAGCGCCAGGTCGTGAAGGTACACCGCTTCCCGCGTCTCCGGCAGGCGGCCGAGAAGGACGTTGAGGGGCGGAATCGCCCCCAGCGCCCACGGGTAGGCGATCAGGTAGCCCCGGACCGCGCGGGGCGAGGCGAGCACAAAGCAGCCTTGCGGGAACAACGCGAGGCGCTCCTCAAAACACGTCCGTTCCTCGAAATGGCGAGGAAACGCGGTTGCCGCCACCGCGACCACACCGTCCACATCGTCCGCCCGCATCGGTCGCCAGTTAAATTCGGTCATATGCCCCGATCCTAGCCGCAATAGCCCGGCAAATGCTATCGGCACGAATGCCGGAAATGCCCCGTCGCAGTCACACGTGCGGGTGCCGGTCATGCGGCAACCCGCACAGTGAACTTGCATTCCCTCGCCGAACCGCTAAGGGCCGGCTTCCCCGCTTCCAGCTGGGACCCAAGAAAGCCGGAGGGGCCCCGCAATACCGCGGATCAGCCAGCGATCGGTTACAATGAGAAAGGCTAACGCATGCCGTTGTACGAGCATGTCTTCCTGGCACGCCAGGATCTGAGTCAGGCGCAAGTCGATGCCCTGGCCGCCACCGCCACCGAGATCGTCGAGACGAACCAGGGCAAGGTCACGAAGACCGAATCCTGGGGCCTCAAGGGTCTCGCCTACAAGATCAAGCGCAACCGCAAGGCACACTTCGTG
>JBDSOM010000014.1:0-3241 GCA_039914785.1 Novosphingobium sp. | reverse complement strand
GGATGTGCCCCGTATGTGCGCCATTCCAACGCGCCCGTAGCTCAGCTGGATAGAGCATCAGACTACGAATCTGAGGGTCGGACGTTCGAATCGTTCCGGGCGCACCACGATATTCAGCCGTTCCTTGCCAAGCGCAGGGGACGGCTTTTTCGTGGGTGATCGGTGGCTGACAGGGCCGCCGCAAGCGGCAGGTCCAGCGTGCGAGGCTGCCGGAGTGCGCCGCCTAGCGCAAAGGCGGCCCCGCCGTGCGGCGGGCGATTTCGGGTTCCAGCCCGAGCCACGCCGCCAGTTGGCGCAAGTCCTTTTCGATCGTGTCGGTCAGCAGCCGCTCAAACGGAGCGCCGACGCTCAGGATCAGTTTCCTGCCGCTGCGCGTCAGCGTGCTGCCGGCTAGGGGCTGGGGCGAGCAGCCGCTGAACCTGCGGCACAGGCGGATGGCCAGGCCCCAGCCGACCGCTTCGCGCAGTGCGCCGAGCGAGGCGATTCGCGCGACGCCCTCGGGCACCGTCAGCTTGCCCGTATTCGCCAGCAGCGTCGCGGCCAGCATGGCGCGGCCTTCCACGTCCAGCCCGATCCAGCGCTTGCGCAGTGCCCAATCGACCGTGTGCTGGGCGCGCAAGTTGGGTTCGAGCCGCAGCGATGCCAACGCGAGGGCCGTGGCGGCGAGGCGGAGGGGTTCGCGATTCGGGTCTGCAGCCGGGGTCGCCTGGGCGGTCCACGCCGCGATCATCGTCGCGGTGGTGGCGGGCGTGCCGTGCTCGGCCGCGAAGGCGATCACGCCGGCCAGCATCCCATCCTCGTTGCGGGCGGTGGGGCTGAGCTGCTTATAGAGCAGCCCTTCGCGCAGGCCCCACGAGGAGAACACCAGCTTTGCGGGCTTGAGTTCGCGCACCAGATTCACCACCAGCGCCGCGGCATCGGGGAGGGCGGCAAGGCGGCTGGACGAGACGCCCGGTATCGCGGTGTCGAGTTGGCTTTGCTCCAGCGGGCGGAACAGCGCGAGGGCGCGGCTCGGGGGCAACTCGAAGCCGTGGGGATCCTCGATCGGCCAGGCAAGCACGTGCTTGGCATACTGCGCGAGCGCCCGGCACGAGCCACCGACCAGGAACAGCGGCAAGCCCTTGCGGCCCGACCAACCGACCGCCTTGAGCTCGCGGCTGATGTGGCGCGCGAACTTCTGGGGTCCCGCCGCGCGCATTCCGCGCAGGCGAAGCGATCCCCAGGGAAAGCTGACGCCGTGCTCGCAGTGGTCGCCGGCGATATCGGTGAGTTCCAGGCTTCCCCCGCCCAGATCGGCCACGATGCCGTGCGCACCGGGGAATGCCGCGAGGACGCCCCAGGCGCTTGTCTCGGCTTCATCCTGTCCGGTGAGGAGCCGCGGCGACAGGCCCAGCGCGGCGATCTTCGCCAGGAACTCCGGCCCGTTGGCGGCATCGCGCGCTGCTGCCGTCGCGACGGTTTCGACCTGGGTGATGCCCTGCACTTCGAGCAGGCCCGCATAACGCGCGAGTGCCGCCAATGCGGCAGCCATCGCCTTGTCGCCGAGCAGGCCGGTTTCGGCGACCGCCTTGCCGAGCTTCGCCGTTACTTTTTCGTTGAACAACACGATCGGCGCGCGCGGCGGGCCGCCGTAGATGACCAGACGGACGGTGTTCGAGCCGATGTCGATGATTGCGCGCCGCTCGTCCATATCGGCGCTGCGTATGCGGCGGCGAAGCCCAAGGGGCAAGGTCACACCGGTATGCTCACGTCGGCAAACTCACGCCGCGCCGCGGCGCAAGGTCAGCTTGGGCACCTTGCGGCCGCTCGTCAGCGCCGCGCCGCGCCCGGACAACGAGGGGTTGGTCATGAAGTAGCGGTGCAGGTTGAACGGGTTCTCGCCCGCGTCCATCCGGCGATACGTGCCGTCCGCGCTGAGCAGCCAGCTTTGCTGGGTATCGAGCAGATTGGCGAGCATGACCTGATGGAGCACCTGATCATGGACCGTCGGATTGACCAGTTGGACCAGCAGTTCGACCCGGCGGTCGAAATTGCGGCTCATCCCGTCGGCTGACGAGATGAACACCTTGGTGCGCCGGCTCGGCAGCCGCGCGCCCGAAGCGAACGCCCAGATCCGGCTGTGCTCGAGGAAGCGCCCGATGATCGACTTCACCACGATATTGTCGGACAGACCCGGCAGCCCCGGCCGCAGGCAGCAAATCCCGCGGATGACCAGGCTGATCTCCACCCCTGCCGCGCTTGCTGCGTAAAGCCGATTGATCAAGCGGGCGTCGGTCAGCGAGTTGAGCTTGGCCCAGATCGCGGCGGGCTTGCCGGCTTTGGCATTGGCGACTTCCTGGTCGATGCAGGCGTACAGCTTGTTGCGCAGGCCCTGCGGCGCGATCGAGAGCAGCACGGTTCGCTTGGGCTCGACATACCCCGTGATGAAGTTGAACAGCGCGCCGGCTTCTCGCCCGATCCGGGGATCGGCGGTGAAATAGCTAAGGTCGGTGTACGTCCGCGCGGTCAGCGGGTGATAATTGCCGGTGCCGAAATGGCAGTAAGTGCGGTAATTATCGCCTTCGCGGCGCACGACCATCGAGACTTTGGCGTGGGTCTTCCAGTCGACGAAGCCGTAGATCACCTGGACCCCGGCGCGTTCGAGTTGCGAGGCCCACAGCAGGTTCTGCTCCTCGTCGAAGCGGGCCTTGAGTTCGACCACCGCGGTGACCGACTTGCCGGCTTCGGCGGCCGCGATCAGCGCGGCGATCACCGCTGATTGCTTGCCGGCGCGGTACAGCGTCTGCTTGATCGCCACCACGTCGGGGTCCTGCGCGGCCTGGCGCAGGAAGTCGACCACCACTTCGAAGCTTTCGTAGGGGTGATGGACGATCATGTCCTTTTCACGGATCGCGGCGAACGCATCGCCATCGTGTTCGAGCACCCGTTCGGGATAGCGCGAACTGAACGGTTCGAACTTGAGGTCGGGGCGGTCCTCGTCGACGATCGCGGCCAGGCCGTTGATGCCGATCAACCCGGCGGTCTTGATCACGATCGCGTGATCGAGCCCGAGATGATCGCGCAGGAGTTGTTCGGCGCCGGGGTCGAACTCCCCCTGCAACTGCAGCATGATGACCTTGCCGCGCCTGCGTCGCTGGATCGCGGTGCGGAAGTACCGCACCAGATCCTCGGCGTCGTCCTCCAGCTCGATGTCGCTATCGCGCAGGACACGGAACACGCCGCGGCCGCAAACGCGGAAGCC
>JBDSOM010000140.1:0-8332 GCA_039914785.1 Novosphingobium sp. | reverse complement strand
CGGCCGTCCTCGAACAGCACTCGATCGACCAACGCGCCCGTGACGACCTTGAGGTTGGCGCGGCGGCGCACCGGTTTGAGGAACGCGTCGGCCGCGCTCCACCGCCAGCCCTTGCGCTGGGTCACGTCGAAGAACGCCGAGCCGAGATTGTCGCCAGTGTTGAAGTCCGGGGTCACCGGCACGCCGTACTCCTGGGCGGCGCGCTGAAACGCGTCGAGGATGTCCCAGCGCAGCCGCTGCTTTTCTACGCGAATCTCGCCGCCGCTGCCGTGGAAGGTGGTTGGGCCGGCGTAATGATCCTCGGCGCGTGTGAAATAGGGCAGCACATCGGCCCACCCCCAGCCGGGGTTGCCCGCCTGCCGCCACCCATCGTAATCCGTGGCTTGCCCGCGCATGTAAATCATGCCGTTGATCGAAGAAGAGCCGCCGAGCACGCGCCCGCGAGGATATTTGAGCGCGCGGCCGTTTAGGCCGGGATCAGCGTCGGTGCTGAAGCACCAGTCGGTGCGCGGGTTGCCGATGCAGTAGAGATAGCCGACCGGCACCCGGATCCAGAGGTAATCGTCCTTGCCGCCCGCCTCGAGCAGGAGCACGCGGTTGCGCGGATCAGCGCTCAGCCGATTGGCCAGCACGCACCCCGCGCTACCTCCGCCAGCGATGACGTAGTCGAATTCCTCCATCGTTCTGCGGGAACACCAACGAACCGCGGGGGGCAAGAAATTTCATGCTGCTGAAGCGCACCCCCGTGAAGACTCACATCGAGAAAGCGGGGGCTATCTGAGGTTAAAGCAGCACTTCGCCCTCGTCCTCGCCGTCCCAGTAGTGAATCCGCCGCGCCTTGGCGCGGATCAAAACGACGCCCGGCGTGTCAGGCCCTTGGGGGAACCAGCGGTCGAGCGATTTGTCCCAGTGCGCGGCAAACTGCGCCTTGTCGCGCACCAGTTCCGCGTCGCTTTCGACCGCGATGAAGAGGCCGGGCTTGCCGATAACGTCGCCGATGAGCCCTGCCTTGCCCTGATAGGCGAGTCCGACTTGGCCGTCGCGGGCGATGTCGTCCACCATCCGCGCGTCCTCGTAAGTGAAGAACCAGGCGTCGCCGGAAAAGTCGACTTCGCGGTTGTTGCTCATTGGCCGGGCGCCGATGCTGCCGTCGGCTGCTTTGGCGGAAAGGATGCAGAAGTCGATGTCGCGCATCGCTTCGGAAATTTCAGGCAGTGTCTTGGCCATGGCGCGTCTCCCAAGGTGATGTTAGCCAAGCGTCCTAGGCGCGGATCGGTTCCGCCGGGGCGCCGCAGGACAAAGGGGAACGGCGTGATATTGCGGATCGGATTGATTGCTCTGGCGGCGCTGGGTTCGTCGTCGATCGCAGTGGCTGCCACGCCCGAACAGGTCGCCGCAGCGGCACTGCGCGCGGCACCGGTGTGGGACGGGCACAACGACATGCCTGAGCAGTTGCGCGACCGGCGTAAGGCCCTGATTGCGGACTTCGACTTTCGCGACACGACCGGCACCGCCGATCCGGCCACGAACAAACGGGCGATGCACACCGATCTCACCCGCCTGAAGCGCGGGCGGGTGGGGGCGCAGTTCTGGTCGGTCTGGGTTTCGACCTCGCTCGGTGAGCAGCAGGCGGTCCAGGCGACTCTGGAACAGATCGACCTGACCAAGCGGATCGTCGCGCGCTACCCCCGCGACCTCCAGTTCGCCACCACCGCCGACGAAGTCGAACAGGCGATGAAGGCGGGCCGGGTCGCTTCGCTGATCGGCATGGAGGGCGGCCACAGCATCGGCACCTCGCTCGCCGTACTGCGGCAGATGTACGCGCTTGGCGCGCGGTATATGACGCTGACGCATACCCGCAACACGAGCTGGGCCGACAGCGCGACCGACGCCCCCATGCACGATGGGCTAACCGATTTCGGCCGCGATGTCGTGGGCGAGATGCAGCGCCTGGGCATGCTGGTCGATCTCAGCCATGTCAGCGAGGCCACGATGCTGGACACGCTCGACGTGGCGCGGGCACCGGTGATCTTCAGCCATTCGGGTGCCCGTGCTGTCGATCACCATCCGCGCAACGTGCCTGATACGGTGCTGGACCGACTAAAGGCCAACGGCGGTATCGTGATGGTGGTGACGCTGCCGGCCTATGTCAGCGAGGAAGTGCGTGGCTGGACGCTGCGCCAAGCCGCTGAAAAAGCCCGGATCGAAGCGGACCGTCCCGGTGATCCGGCGGGCGTCAAGACGGCGCTTGCGGCGTGGGCAGAGGCGAACCCGGTTCCCCGCGCGACGATCGCCCAGGTCACCGATCATATCGACCACATCGTGAAGCACGCCGGAATCGACCACGTCGGGATCGGCGGGGATTTCGATGGGATGGATAGCACCGTCGCGGGCATGGACGATGTGGCGGGCTATCCAGCACTGTTCACCGAACTGGCGCGGCGTGGCTATTCCGTGGGCGATCTCGAAAAGATCGCGAGCCGCAACATGGTCCGCGTCATGCGCGCAGCGGAAATGTACGCGGCATCACGCAGAAGCGATCCACCCATCGAGAACGCGGCAGCGTTCTAACGCCTATCGCCTGCGCGAACTCGTCGAATACACAGAATAACCCGCCGCTTACTGGCTTTGCTGAATCGACGAAGGGGCGGCACCCGAACCTCCATTCGGCGGATTTGAATTCACTGCACCGGTGATCCAGATCAGCGAAAGTGCTGCGACCGCCAGAAACAGGCCGATCGCCAGCACATAGCGCACGACGTTGGGGGTGCTCCCGCCGCGCGCGTCGTCCGTCTCGATGTGTACTTCGTCGCCTTGCCGTTCCATCGTTGGGTCCTCCCGAAAGTGTCCGTAGGAGCACAACGCTGGACGGGTGGGCCAGTTCCGGATTAGTCGCGCAGAAGCTCGTTGATGGCGGTCTTGGCGCGGGTCTGGGCATCCACGGTCTTCACGATGACCGCGCAGTAGAGCGATGGACCGGGCGTGCCATCGGGAAGCGGCTTGCCGGGCAGCGCGCCGGGGACGACGACGGCGTAGGGCGGCACTTTGCCGACGTGAATTTCGCCCGTCGCACGGTCGACGATCTTAGTCGATGCGCCGAGGTAGACGCCCATCGACAGGACGGCGCCGGTGCCGACGATTACGCCCTCGGCGACTTCCGCACGAGCGCCGATGAAGCAGTTGTCCTCGATGACCACCGGGTTGGCCTGCAACGGCTCGAGCACGCCGCCGATCCCCGCGCCGCCCGAGATGTGGACGTTCTTGCCGATCTGCGCGCAGCTACCCACGGTCGCCCAGGTGTCGATCATCGCGCCTTCGCCGACGTAGGCCCCGATGTTGACGAAGCTCGGCATCAGGACGACGCCCTTGGAGATATGCGCGCCGCGGCGAACGACCGCCCCTGGTACCACGCGGAAGCCGGCCTCGCGAAAGCGGCTGTCGTCCCAGCCTTCGAACTTCAGCGGAACCTTGTCGAACGCCGGGGCGCCAGCTGCGCCGCCTGGAGCCACGGCGTTGTCGTTCAGCCGGAACGAGAGCAAAACTGCCTTCTTGAGCCACTGGTTGACCTGCCAGCCGTTGTTCCCGTCTGGCTCCGCGACGCGGGCCTGGCCCGAATCGAGCAAGGCGAGCGCTTCGTCGACGATCGCGCGGACATCACTGCTGGCGGGGGTGACGCCGTCGCGGGCCTCCCAGGCGGCTTCGATCGCTGCGGCAAGCTGTGACATCGCGGAAAAGTCCTTCGTTGGGGTCGCCCAAGGGTGTGGCGCTGCGCCTATCCCCAGTGCTTGCGAAGAACAAGGGGCGAAGGACACGGGCTGAAGAACAGCGGGCACTGGTGGACACGGCGCCAAAGTTCGAACGCCGTCCGGGTTCGCTTCCGGCCGGCCCTAACCGGGGTGTTGAAGTTCGGCCGAGCGGAATTCGGCGGTCGCCGCAAGGGCATCGAAGTGCTGATCAAGCTTCTTGAGCGCCGTAGCCGTCAGCGCCAGCCAGTACCGGCGCTTGTCGGCCTCGTCGGGAAACCGCCTGAGCCAGCCAGCCTTGGCTAGCGCGGTGATGTGCCGCAGCGCGGTGGTATGCGGCACCCGCGAACCGATGCACGCCGATGTTACCGAACTGCGCGAGCCGGAGTTTTCCCGGATGTAGATATCCAGGAGGAGGTCCCATGCGGGCTCTCCAAACATGTCGCTGGGCAGGGTGGCCGGGCGGAGTCCGCGGCTCCAGTAAAGCCACTTGGCCACCACCAGGCGCGACTCATGCGCATCGCGCGACTGTCCTGAGGGTAAGCCGGCTGGTTTGTCGGAGCTTGGCGGCTGGAACATCAAATATCAGTCTCGAAGTCGCGATACCGAGCGAATTCCTGCTTTTTAACGTTCACAACCATAACCCCCACTCCTGATGCGCGTGCTACGACGCTGGCAGTTAGCCAGTAGTCAGGTAGTACTCGCGCGCTCCTTCACTGCACCAAAGCGCAGTTAGTAAGGTAGGCAAGGATCAGAAAATAGGAAAAAATGCAAAAATTTGATCGATAATGGTGCTAACCAATCGAACAGCAGCTTAACGGCCCGGGGTCAGTTTGATTTCGGCACCGAGAATGTGCCCGAGACGCGGCCGTTATTGCCCGAGCCACCCGTCCCGAGCGCCGAGGAACCACCGCCGGCGCGGCCGTCGACGCTCGATATCCCGCTGGCCAGATCGATCACTAGGCGTCCGCCGTTCAGGGTGTCCCCGCCGCGGCGCAGCGCGACGTTGCCGGCCATCGTGATGACCCGGCGGTTGAAATCGTAGATCGCCACGTCGCCGCGCGCAGTCTCGCCGCCTCGCGCTACGGAAACGCCGCCGGTGGCATCGATGCGCTGGATCTTGAGCGACCCCGCGTCGGTGTAAGCAACGGTCGTGCGCGCCGCGCGCAAGTTCATGTCGCCCTGCTTGATATCGACATTGCCCGAAAGAACGACGCGATTCTGCCGGTCCTGCAGTTCGATTCGATCGGCCGCATAATTGACCGGCGCATTGCTGTTGAACCCGGCGATCGCTTGCGCGCCGAGTTGCTGCAGGCCGACCAGCGCCGAGCCGGTGACCACGAATGCGGCGATGCCGACGCGAAGCGGGGTCATCTTGGGCGTGCGGCGGATCTGGCGGCTGATCTGAAAGCGGTCTGTCATCATGGCATCCTGAGCTTACCGGGTTCCATCCTGAGCCGGGCGCGGCCATCGAGGGCAACCGTCCGCCCTGCCAGATCCGCCACTATCCGTTCCGCGCTGAAGGTGCCAGCGGGAATGGTGCCGGTAACCCCGCCCGTCCCGACAACCCTTCGGGTCTTGAGGTCGATCGAGACGTTGCTGGCCGACATCCGGTATCCGTCGGCCGCGAGGAAGTTGAGCGGGCCGGCGACGCCCACGCGCTCGTCGGTGATGTTGTAGTTGCCGCTCCGCGCCGAGATTTCCGCCGGCCCGTCGGCCAGCATGATCCGCGCGACGAGATCGTTCAACTCGACCGTGGGTACGCTAGCCGAACGCTGGACCGCGCTGCCCGCGGTCAGGGAGAACGGCCGGCCCTGGTTGTCGGCGCCGCGGTACATCGCCTGATCGACGCGCAAGCGCTCGCTGGTCACGGCGACGCGGTTGCGATCGAGCAGGAAGCTGATCTCTCCGCGCGGCGTGAACGGGGCGAGGATCATCACCGCGGCGACCGCCCCCACGCCGGCGGGCAGCACCCGGACGAGCATGCGGATCAGGCGATCGTGCGAACTGCCCGGCGCGGCGAACGCCCGGCGCTTGGTCCGAACAAGGTCGGCCCGGGCAGTCATGAATAGGGGGCCATCATGAATAGGGAGCAGTCATGAAAGGGGGGCGGTCACGGGCTGCGTGGCCGTTATTCGTGGCTGAAGATATCGCGGTCCGGCCATCCGGCCAGATCGAGCCGCGCGCGCACGGGCAGGAAATCGAAGCAGGCCTGGGCCATTCCCGTGCGGTGCTCGCGCTCGAGCCGGTCGGCCAGGATCGCCTGCATCGCGTGGAGATAGCGCACGTCGGACGCGGCGTATTCGCGCTGCGCGTCGGACAAGTCGCGGCCGCCCCAGTCGCTCGACTGTTGCTGCTTGGAGATTTCCTTGCCCAGCAGCTCGCGGACCAGGTCCTTGAGGCCGTGGCGGTCCGTGTATGTGCGCACCAGCTTGCTGGCGATCTTGGTGCAGAACACCGGCGTGGCCTCGACGCCGAGGTAATGCTCGATCGCCGCAAGATCGAAGCGCGCGAAATGGAACAGCTTGAGCCGCGCCGGATCGGCCAGCACCGCCTTCAGGTTGGGCGCATCGTAGCTGCTGCCCGGACCGAAGCGGACAAGGTGTTCGTCGCCCTTGCCGTCGGAAATCTGGACGACGCAAAGCCGGTCGCGCGCGGTGATCAGGCCCATGGTTTCGGTATCGACCGCAACCGGGCCGAGAGCCAACACACCTTCGGGGAGATCTTCTTCGTGGAAATGGACAGCCATATTGGCCCCGTGCTTAGGCTGATCCGGCCGCGAGGGAAAGCCCGGTTTCGGCGAATTGGAGCAAGAACGATGGCAGTGAGCCCAGAACCATTGGGGGCGGTGCCGGAAAGCTGGCGCGAAGCCTTGAGCGGTGTCCTGGCGGAACCGGCCGCTCGCACGCTCGGCGGGTTCCTGAAGGCCGAGGAGGACGCCGGCAAGCGCATCTATCCGCCGCCCGGCTCCCGCATGCGCGCGCTGGAACTGACCCCGCTCCACCGGGTCAAAGTCGTGATCCTGGGACAGGACCCCTACCACGGCGCGGGGCAGGCGCACGGGCTGGCGTTTTCGGTGCAGCCGGGCGTGCGGGTGCCGCCCAGCCTGGTCAATATCTACAAGGAACTGGCCAGCGACCTCGGCCTGCCCCGGCCCGGTCACGGCAACCTGGCAAGCTGGGCGCAGCAAGGGGTGCTGCTGCTCAACAACGCGCTGAGCGTCGAGGAAGGCCGCGCCGGCTCTCACCAGAAGTTGGGCTGGGAGGCGATAACCGATGCCGCGGTGGCGGCGGTCGCGGCGCGGGAGGAGCCTACCGTGTTCCTGCTGTGGGGCAGTCACGCCCGCACCAAGGCGATGCGCGTGCCGGGCCTCGTGGACGCCGCGAAGACGGGGCGCCACCTCGTGCTGACCGCGCCGCACCCCAGCCCGCTTTCGGCGCATACGGGCTTCCTGGGTTGCCGCCATTTTAGCCAAGCCAACGCCTTTCTTGCGCAAAACGGCCGCAGCCCGATCAACTGGCAGGTTTGAGATCTCGAGCCGGACAGGGTGACAAATCGCCGGTTTGTCACCCTGGTGTAACGCGATAAATAATTGAGATATAACTGCTTTGTTGCTGCATGGCGGGTGACATCGCTGCGGCGCTGAGCCCGAGCGTCAGCCGGGACGGCCCGGGAGCGGGCGCAGCGATCATGACCGAACGCCCCGGTGTAGGACAACGATTTCTGCTGCTCACGAAAAAGGGGCCGGATTGCTCCGGCCCCTCGATCTTATTTCAAGCTGGCTTATTTCAAGCCTTGGGCTTGGGTAGTGCTTAGTAGCCCGAACCCGGACCGTACGTGATTTCCACGCGGCGGTTCTGCAGTTCGCGCACGCCGTCGGCGGTCGGAACGCGTGGGTTCGTTTCACCGAAGGCCTGGCTGGTGATCGCACCGTCGGCAATGCCGCGCTGTGCGAGGTAACCACGGACCGAAGCGTTACGACGAGCCGAGAGGCCGACGTTGTACTGGGCCGAGCCCGAACGATCGGCATACCCTGCGAGCATGATCGGAACGCTCTCGCACGAACCGTAAGCCTGCACGGCGCTGTCGAGGATCGACGACGCTTCCGGCGTGATGTCCGACTTATCCCAGTCGAAGAACACGATGTACGGACCCTTGTTGCACACTGCGACCGGAGGAGGCGGCGGCGGCGGAGGGGGCGGCGGAGGAGGCGGCGGGGGCGGCGGGGGAGGCGGCGGCGGCGGTGCATCGACACCGAAGTTGTAAGCCAGCGACACCAGTGCCGAGTGCGAACGATAGCGCGAGCGGCTACCGTTGCCCAGACCATCAACCAGATCGACGTTGTTCACGTTGAAGAAGCGATACTTCAGGCCGAGGTCGACATGCTCGCTGAGCGGCATGCGCACGCCAGCGATGAGCTGCCAAGCGAAGCCGCTGTCCGAATCGTTGACGGAGTTGCTGATCAGCGTGGCAGGAGCGAGAGCGTTGACACGAGCAACACCGACACCGCCGCCGACGAAGCCCTGCAGGCCGTCATCGGGACCGAAATCAACGAGGCCGTTGACCATGAAGCTCAGAGCATCGACATG
>JBDSOM010000201.1:0-9285 GCA_039914785.1 Novosphingobium sp. | reverse complement strand
AGCACGCCGCCCTTGTCCTCGGGACGCGCATCGCGGCGCGGCGGCGAGTTGTCGCGGCGGCGCTGCTCGATGCGCTTCTTGGCGATCAGCTCGTCGGTCGCCAGGTCGGCGAGGTCGTCGAGCGTCTTGATTCCGGCCTTGCCCAGCGTGACCAGCATCGCTTCGGTCAGATGCGGGATTTCGGCGAGCGCATCCTCGACGCCCATCTCGCGGCGGGTTTCGCGGTTGACGCCCTCGCGGCGATCGAGCGCCTCGGCGGCGCGGCTCTGCAATTCCTGGCCCAGTTCATCGTCGAACCCTTCGATCGCGGCGATCTCGGACAAGTCGATATACGCGACTTCCTCCAGCTCGCTGAAGCCTTCGGCGACCAGCAGCTGCGACAAGGTCTCATCCACGTCGAGCTCTTCCTCGAACATCTTCGAGCGCTCGGTGAATTCGCGCTGGCGCTTTTCCGAGGCTTCCGCGTCGGTCATGATGTCGATCGCGGAGCCGGTGAGCTGGCTGGCAAGGCGGACGTTCTGGCCGCGGCGGCCAATGGCCAGCGACAGCTGATCGTCAGGCACGACGACTTCGATGCGGCTTTCTTCCTCGTCGATCACGACGCGGCTGACGGTCGCGGGCTGGAGCGCGTTGACCACGAACGTCGCGGTGTCCTCGCTCCAGGGGATGATGTCGATCTTCTCGCCCTGCAGCTCCTGCACGACGGCCTGGACGCGGCTGCCCTTCATGCCGACGCAGGCGCCGACCGGATCGATGCTGGAATCGCGGCTGATCACGCCGATCTTGGCGCGCGAACCCGGATCGCGGGCCGCGGCCATGATGGTGATCACACCGTCGTAGATTTCGGGGACTTCCTGCGCGAACAGCTTTTTCATGAACTCGGGGTGCGCGCGGCTGAGGAAGATCTGCGGGCCGCGGTTCTGGCGCTCGACCTTCATGATCCAGGCGCGGACACGCTCGCCGACGCGGGCGGCTTCGCGGGGGATCTGCTGGTCGCGGCGAATCACGCCCTCGGCGCGGCCGAGGTTCACGATCACGTGGCCGAACTCGACCGACTTGATCACGCCGGTGATGATCTCGCCGGCGCGGTCCTTGAATTCCTCGTACTGGCGATCACGCTCGGCATCGCGGACCTTCTGGAAGATCACCTGCTTGGCGGACTGCGCATCGATGCGCCCAAGGTCGACGGCGGGCAGCGGATCGACGATGAAGTCGCCCAGCTTGGCGTCCTTGTCGAGCTTCTGCGCGGCGATCAGATCGACCTGCTTGAAGTAGTCCTCGACCTCTTCCACCACTTCGACGACGCGCCACAGGCGAAGATCGCCGGTGCGCTGGTCGAGCTTGGCGCGGATGTCGTTCTCGGCGCCGTAGCGATTACGCGCCGATTTCTGGATCGCCTCTTCCATCGCCTCGATGACGATCGACCTGTCGATCATCTTCTCGGTCGCGACCGAAGTCGCGATTGCTAGCAGTTCGGCGCGGTTGGCGGACATCGCACTGGCCATCGTCAGTCTTCCTGTTCTTCGAGAGTCTGGTCGGCGCCCGGCTCGTCGTCCGGGGCAAACACTTCTTCATCAACGCCGGCGGTATCCAGCGGGCGCGTGGCGGCAATCAACCGGTCGGTCAAGACCAGCTTCGCGGAATGAACGTCGCCGAGCGGGAATTCGACCCGACCGGACTTGCGGTCTTCGAGGGCGACGATCTCGTCCCCAGGCTCTCCGGTAATGCCGATCAGGTCGCCCTGCACGGTCTTGCGGTTGCCATCCACGGGGCTCAGCAGCATGACCCGCGCCTCGTGCCCCGCCCAGTTGGCGAAGTCCTTGGGACGGGTCAGCGGGCGGTCGATCCCCGGCGACGACACTTCGAGGCGGTAAGCCCCGGCCATCAGGTCTTCGCCGGCTTCGTCGAGCTCGTCGATCCGCACCGAGATCCGGCGCGACAGCGCGGCGCAATCGGCGATCACCAACTGGCCGGTTTCAGGCCGCTCGGCCATGATCTGCAGCGCCGGCTCGTCGCCGTCGCCGGCTTCCGCCTTGCCGAAGATCTTGACGCGCACGAGATCGAATCCGAGGGCCTGAGCCTCCGGTTCCACGATCGCGGTAATGCGTGCGATATTCGCCATTCGTACTCCATGATCCAAGCCATCGACAACGGAGTTTCGCGCCGGCCCCTTTCGGCGCCAGCCCGGACGTTGCTAACAATGTCGGGATGAGCGGCAGTTAGGCGCAAGGGAGTGAAAAGGCAAGCCCCATCGCGGACACGATCGAAGGGGATGGAGCCTGCTATACCGCCAGAGCGATTTGGCTTGTGGCGGGCATTGGTTAGCACCCGGTGGGTCAACCGCGTGGAGCCAACCGATGCAGGAAACTTCCCCTACCCGCCACTTTCCATCCCTGGATGGCGACTGGAAAGAGACCCCCGACGGGGTGCGCTATCAGCAGATCCACATGACCCCAGGTGATACCAGCCGCCCCATGCTGGTGCTATCGGATCTGCCGGCGAACTACATCGAACCGGCGCATACGCACGATTCGAACTACGTCGAGATCGTCATCGACGGCGACATCACCGTGGGCAAGGTCCGGATGATCAAAGGCGACATGCGCGCAATGCGTGGCGGTGCGGGTTACGGGCCGTTGACGGCAGGAAGCGGAGGCTGCCTTCGTCTAACGATTTTCGATCGAGCAGACGGCAGCATGTCTCGCCCGGTGGGAGCCGCCACCCAACCCTAAGCGCGCTCCAGCAGGCCGTGCTTGCGCAGGCAGTGGCGGAACTGGTCATAGCTCAGCCCCAACGCCTGCGCCGTCTTCCGCTGGTTGAAGCGATGGTGGGCCAGGTGGTGCTCGAGAATCGCCTTCTCATGCGCATCGACCGCCCCGCGCAAGTCGGTGATCGCGGTGTGATCGGCCGGGGCAGGCGTGGACACCCCCGGCACCGCTTGGGGCGACACCGCTGCAGGCTGTATGGCCTGAGCCGGCTGCCACGGCGAGTCGAACGGATCGAACACCACATTGGCGATCGGGCATTCCCGGTCGTCCCAGCGATAGACCGCGCGCTCGACCGCGTTGCGCAGTTCGCGGATGTTGCCAGGCCAGCCGTGGGCTTCGAGGCTGCCCAGCGCTGCCCGGCTGAAGCCAGGCCATGCTTCCCAGCCGAGCTCGCTCGCCATGCGCCGGCCGAAGTGCTCGGCGAGCGCCCCGATGTCGCCCTCACGCGCGCGCAGCGGGGGCAACGTGATGACTTCGAAGCTCAGTCGGTCGAGCAGATCGGGGCGGAAGCGGCCTTCGCGGGCGAGCCGCGGCAAATTCTCGTTGGTCGCCGCGACAATCCGGACGTCGACCCGCAATGGCCGCGACGAGCCGATCCGCGTAACCTCGCCGTATTCGACCGCGCGGAGCAGCCGCTCTTGCGCCCCCATCGACAGCGTGGCGAGCTCATCGAGAAACAGCGTGCCCTTGTCCGCCTCCTCGAACCGCCCGACACGCGCGCGGGTCGCGCCGGTGAACGCACCGGCCTCGTGCCCGAACAGTTCGGCCTCGATCAGGGTTTCCGGCAGCGCCGCGCAGTTCATCACGACCAGTGGCTCCTGCCAGCGCGGCGACAGGCGGTGGAGGCGCTCGGCGATGAGCTCCTTGCCGGTGCCGCGCTCGCCCACGACGAGGACCGGGCGGCGGAGGCCCGCGGCGCGGCTGGCGCGCTCGACGGCATCGAGAAACACCGACGCTTGTCCGACCAGTTGACCCTCGCGTTCCATCGCCATGATTTAGTGTATTTTGCCACTAGTTCGCAACCGATTCCGCTGAGGCGGCCCCGCATGACGTCAAGTCATTGCAAAGCTTGAAAAAGTAAAACTGGCACACTGTTTGCGAACATCCCAGCAGCCAATCCACACGTTGGCATCATCCACCAAGGGGACAAGTCATGACCAACAGCCAGTTCGCCGCATCGGGAGCGTCGCTAAGCACACTCGACCGCGCCATTTTCGTCAGCATCAGCGTAATGAGCATGTTCGCGCTGTTCTCGCCAATCCTCGCAATCGGGCGTTGAGCGGGCGGTCGGCAATCTGGCGGGTGACCATAAAATGGTGAATTTTGCTGATAATTGGCAGATCTTGCAAGACTCCGGGATGGCCAATGATCCCGGTTGCGGCCTCTTCCGCCAACTTCCGGAAGTTGGCACGCGCCTTGCTCTGAAAGCGTCATGACCGTTCAGACGGACCAGCTTCTGACCCCGATCACCCCGCCGGCTGCCGACCTGCCGCCGCGCAGGCCTCGCATTCATCTAATCGGAGTTCCCACCATGGGCATTTTCTCGCGCACCCTCGATATCATGGCGGCCAACTTCACCGAGTTGATCGACCGCGCCGAGGACCCCGCCAAGATGATCCGCATGATCATCCTGGAAATGGAGGAAACCCTGGTCGAAGTTCGCGCCAGCGCCGCCCGGACGATCGCCGACCAGAAGGAAATGCACCGCCACACGGTCAAGCTCGATCGGCTGCAGGCGGACTGGGCGGACAAGGCGCAACTGGCGCTGTCCAAGGACCGCGAGGACCTGGCCCGCGCCGCGCTTGTCGAAAAGCGCAAGGCCGGCGACATGGCCGCGCAACTCTCGGCCGAGATGGCCGTGCTGGATGACGCCTTGCGCGCTTACGAGGCCGACATCGAGAAATTGCAGACCCGCCTGCGCGAGGCCCGCAGCCGCCAGACCCAGATCGCCGCCCGGCTCGAAAGCGCCGAAAACCGCGTCAAGCTGCGCACGCTTTTGACCAACGAGCGGGTCGACGAGGCGCTGGCCCGCTTCGACCAGCTCGAACGCCGGGTCGATGACGCCGAAGGGCGCGCCGACGCGCTCGCCCTCGCCCAAGGCAGCGCCAAGCCTTCGCTGGCGGACGAGATCTCGGCGCTGGCGGTGGTCGACAAAGTCGATGCCGAGCTCGAGGACATGAAGCGCGCGCTCCAAACCTCCGCCCAGCAGGAGAACTGAGCCGTGATGAACGATCTCACCGGCCTGATCGCGGTCGTCTCGATTTTCATCGTGATGCCCGTGCTGTTCCTCATGCACTACGTGACCAAATGGAAGACCGCGCCTCGGCTGACCCGCGACGACGACTTGATGCTCGAAGAACTGTACAAGGTGGCCCGTCGCCTCGACGAGCGCATGGACACCGTCGAGCGCCTGGTTGCGGCGGAGCATCCCGAATTCAAGCCCAGCCCGCTTCGCCCCAACCAGGAAAGCGACAATGTGCCGCTCGACGAGTTGGCTCGTCTGCGCGCCGACCTCGAAAGGACCCGCCGGTGAACAGTCCGCGCACCACGTTCTATCGCGACAAGCTCAACGGCAAGCTCTGCGGCGTCTGTGCCGGGATCGCCGACTATACCGGCTTCGACGTCACCCTGGTCCGCGTCGGCATCGTCTTGCTGAGCCTGATGGGCGGCGGGATCGTGATCCCGGCCTACTTCATCGCCGGGATGCTCGCCCCGGCGAAGCCAGCCCAGCTTTATGGCGACCGCGAAGAGCAGCGCTTCTGGCAGGGCGTGCGCCAGTCGCCCGGCCGGACGGCGCGGGAAGTGCGGGCGAAGTTCCGCGACATCGACCGCCGCCTCGCCGAGATCGAGCAGTTCTACGTCTCGTCCAACCCGCGCCTCGCCGCGGAAATCGAACGGCTGCGCTGAACGGCGCGAACCTGGGGGAATACCGACATGAGTTTCTGGAGCGCCATGGTCGCCATCGTGGCGATAATCGCCTTCACCGCCGCGCGCATGGCCCGTTACCGTGCCGGCCTGGGCGATCCGCCGCGCCGAGCCTCGATCCTTGGCGCGACTGCCGAGGCGATTTCCGCGTCCACCTCTCCGCGCGAAACCGAGTTGCAGAGGGAGGTCGAAGACTTGCGCCAGCGGATCGCCGTGCTCGAACGGATCGCGACCGAAGACCGCCACGGCAAGGCGATCGCCGCCGAGATCGAGAGCCTGCGCAGTACTTGATCCACGCGAAGGACCTGATGTGCGCGAAGGAGATCTCCGCATGACCAGCGCTTATCTCATCGTTTCCGCCGCTTCGCTCGCCGGGCTGCTGATCCTCGCGGTGGCCGCGCTCAAGGGCTGGCGCGGCTGGCTCGAGCTCAAGGCCCGCGAACTCGACCGCCACCCGCGCGAGATCGAGGGCGGCAGCACAGCCGGCATGGCCCGGATCGAATTGTCCAACCTGAAGGAGCGCATCCGCAAGCTGGAAGCGATCGCGGCGGGCGTGGACCTGTAGACCTCACCACCGACCATTCGTCCCGAGCTTGTCGAAGGACCGCACTTTCCTTCGCCACCGCAAGCAGTAAAGGACAGCCCTTCGACAAGCGCAGGGTAGACGGAACTGGTGAGAACGCTCGACGACATCCACGAAGAATACGACTTCCTCGACGGCGACGAGCGGTATCGCTTGCTGATCGAGCTCGGCCGTGAACTCGATCCCATGCCCGATGCGCTCAAGACCGACGCGACGCTCGTGCGCGGCTGCTCGGCCAGCGTGTGGGTCTATCCCACGCAGTTGCCCGATGGCCGGCTGCACTTCCTGGCCGACAGCAATGCGGCGATCACCAAGGGCATCGTCGCGCTGGTCATCTCCGCGGTACAGGATCGCCCGGCGGCGGAAGTTGCCGCGAGCGATGTCACGGGTGCGCTCGCCCCGTTCGATCTCAAGAACCAGCTCAGCTCGAACCGCACCCAGGGCGTGCCCAACATGATCGCCCTGATCAAGCAGACCGCCGCGCGGTTGGTGGGCGAGGCCCAGAAACCCTAGGCTTAGAAACCCCAGGCCCAGAAACTGTTGTCCTACATCGCCGCGGTTTGCCATTGTCGAACGGCGGCCATCCAGCCGCCGGTCTTTGACATGTGAAACCCGCCGTAGAATGAACATCTGTCACCCATGCGGGGACAGGCAATCATTTGAAAAACAGCATTGTTAGCCCGGACGACAGGGTGACAAACCGCCGATTTGTCACCCTAATCGCACGCTTGGCGACTCCGCCTCGCGGCGGGCAGCCCGTCCCGTTACCAGACCAGCGGCAGCGGCTCCGGCCCGATGACGGCGCTGGCCGGATACTTGATCTCGACGCCCGGCTTCACCTGGAAATCGGGAATCCGCCGCAGCCATTCCTGCAGGCCGATCTTGATTTCCAGCCGCGCCAGGTGCGCGCCCATGCAGCTGTGGACGCCGCCGGCGAAAGCGAGGATCGGCTTGCGGGGGCGGTGGAAGTCGATCTTGCGCGGCTCGGGGAAGACCTCCGGATCGTAGTTGCAGGCAGGCAGGATCGAGGTGACCCGGTCGCCCGCCTTCATCTTCACGCCGCGCAGTTCCAGGTCTTGCTTGAGGATCCGGCCCGAGAACGTGACCGAATACACCCGCAGCAATTCCTCGACCTGGGCGTTGATATTGCCCGGATCGGCGATCATTTCGTGGCGACGGTCGGGATTGCGGGCGAGCCAGTACCACAGGTTGTTGAGCGTGGCGTAAACCGTGTCGATCCCGGCGATGAACACGAAGAAGACGAACCCGAAGATTTCCTTCTCCGACAACGGCTCGCCATCGGGGGCGGCGTGGACGATGCGGCTGATCATGCCCTCGTCGGGGTTGGCGCGCTTGTCCGCGATCGCGGTCTTCAGGTAGTCGCCGATGACTTTCATGGTGCCGACCATCTTGGCTGGATCCATGTTCTTGAGCAGTTCGACCACCCATTTCACGAACTGGTCGCGCATGTCCTGCGGCAAGCCCATGAGATCAAGGAACACGCAGACCGGCAGCGGGCGGGCGAAATCCTCGGTGAACTCGCACTCGCCTTTCGCGATCACCGCGTCGATCAGGTCGTTGGACAGCTTACGGATCCGCTCTTCCCACTTGAGCACCGCCTGCGGATTGACCAGCGGGTCCACGATCGCGCGGTACTTGCGGTGCGTGGGTGGGTCGATCTCGATCGGCAGGAAGTAGAAATAGTCGTTGGGATCGCGCGGGAACGGCGTCGCGCTGGCGGACGAGAAATACTCGCCGTGGCGCAGCGCGAAGAACGCGTCTTCGTGCTTCAGCAGTTGCCAGGCGTTACCCATCGGGCCGACGTCATAATAGATCGGCGGCAGCTTCTCGTGCATCCGCGGAAAGTAGTCGTAAGGATCGGCGTTGAATTCGGGGTTGAACAGCATGTTGGTCGAGCGGACCAGTTCCGGCGGCACATGCGCGGGAATGTTCTCTTTGCCCACCAGCCGGGGCAGCGGGAACGGGACCGGGTTTTTCGGGTCGTTCGCGGGGATGACGATCGGTGCGGTTGCCATGATTTTTCTCTCCCTCGCCCGGTTCAGTATTGCCGCTCGGGCAGCAGGACCACAAGGCCATCAAGCTCCGGCGTCAGTTCGATCTGGCAGCTTAGGCGGCTGGTCGGCCGCACTTCGGCAGCAGCGGATTCGAGCATGTCGCGCTCGTCGTCCGACGAAGGCCCACCGACCACGTCGGCCCAGGCCGCATCGACATAACAATGGCAGGTCGCACACGCGAGCCCGCCTCCGCATTCTCCCACGATGCCTTCGATGCCGTTGTTGACTGCGCCGCGCATGACGTTCTCGCCTGCAGGCACATCGACCTCATGCCTGGTGCCATCGGCATCAACGAAGATAACTAGCGGCATTGACAACTCCCGGACGATTATGAGAACATTGTTCTCAATGTAGCGGGGCCCGGCGATTCTGTCAACGCCGGCCTGTCTTCCACCAGCCGCATGACTAGCTGGACCACGGCAATTCGGCGGGATAAGGCGCGGTAATGACAGGGGTCGAAACATCGCGCGAGACCAGGGTTCGCGGCTTCCTCGCCAGCGAGAAGGCCGAGCGGACCCGCGTGATCGTCGCCGCGGCATGCGAGCTGATCGACGCGGGCGGGCTTGAGGAGCTGACCATCCGCGCGGTCCTCAACCGCACCGGACTCGCCCGGCGCGCCTTCTACGAGCAGTTCGCGGGAAAGGACGACCTGGTCCTCGCAGTGTTCGAACAGGCGATGCGCTTCGCCGCCGACATGTACCGCGAGATGGTCGCGCCGATCACCGATCCGATCGAACGGCTCAAGGTGATCATCGTCTCGATCGGCCACGGCGCGGCCACCCCCGACGAGGCTGCGAGCGGCGAGAACAACCTGATGGCGGCGGCGCTCAGCCGCGAACATTTGCGCCTGGCCGAAGCGCGCCCCGACGAGTTGCAACAAGCGCTCCAGCCGCTGATGGCACTGATCGTCGATCAGCTCGCCGCCGGGATGACC
>JBDSOM010000187.1:0-11482 GCA_039914785.1 Novosphingobium sp. | reverse complement strand
GCCGACGCCGGGCTCGCGCGCAACCTGGTTCTGGTCGAACGGCACGATGCCGCGGATACCGATGGTCAGTGCCGACTGGCGAGCTTCGAAAGTCGTAACGCGCAGCGAGGGGACCCCGCCGTCAGCGAGGTCGAGCAAGCTCTGAACGTGGCGCCGCTCGATAACATCGGCGCCGAGAACTGCGATCGCGATTGGCGTCTTCTGCAGGTTGGTCTCGCGCTTGGTGGCGGTCACGACGATGTCGGTCAGCCCGCTGCTGTCGGAGCCTGCTTCGGCTGCGGGCGCTTCTGCAGCTGCTGCGTCGGCGGCGGCATCGGCAGCAACGGCGGTGACTACGGCGGTGGTGCCGTCAGCCGCAGCAGCGGCTTCGGCTGCATGGGCGCTGGCTTGCATAAAGGCGATGGCGAGCATCGAAGCTGCGAGCTTTGCAATCGGGCGGTTCATCATGTGGATCCCTGGTTTATTTCGTGGTGCGGGGGTTCAGAGCGAATCACCTGTCGATTCGCGCTGTTTTTGCCCCGTCGAGATCGCCGCCTAAGGGCCGGAGATTGCAGCTGCGCGACACAACCGCGTCAATATGAAGTCAGTTTCACGACACCTTCGTGACAGCCGTCGCTGACGGAAATCCGTCACAAAACCGTCACTTCACGAACGCATTATGCAACGCCGGTTGTGGCCCGGCTGAGTGGGTTGAGTGAATGATGAGCGAGCCGGGCACGATTATCCTGACCAAGGGGCAACCCGACCTGTTGGCGATGCTGGCCGACCGCATGCCGGGCATGCGCGTCGTGACCGCGGGCTCGCAGCCGCCGGCGCGTCGCCACGAGGGGCGCACCTGGTGTTTTGTCGATTGGCTGCTGCCGGACCTGTCGGGGCTGGAGATGTGCCGCCGCCTGCGCGATGCCCCGGCGACCGCGCACAGCCACATCACGATGATCCTGGACGAGGACGATACCGAGGCCCGCCGCCGCGCCTTGCGGGCGGGCGCCGACGATTACGTGCTGGCCCCGCTCACGGCCGACCTGCTGCTCGACCGGCTCAAGCGGCATAGCGCGAGCACCGCCGGCACCCCCGCCCCGCCGCGGCTGGCGCACGGCGGCCTGACCCTCGATCTCGCGGCGCACCAGGCGCGCTGGCAAAGTCGCGCCGTTCCGCTGCGACCCAACGAGTTCAAGCTGCTCGCGCACTTCATCGCACACCCCGATCAGGTGCTGTCGCGCACCGGGCTGATCGAGATGCTAGGCAAGGACAGCGACATCATCGACGAACGCACCGTCGACGTCTGGGTCGGCCGCCTGCGCCGCGCGCTCAAGGCGCATGGCGCGCCCGACCCGCTGCGCACGGTGCGCTCGCTCGGCTACGTGCTCGACAGCGTGGCGGAATAACCGGCGCGGGGTTCGGCGCGTTTCCGCTGTCCTACATCGCACGAGTTTGCGACGGTCGCGCCTTGGCCGCCCGGTGTCCAAGACCGAGAACATGATGACTTCACCGCGAAATCAAATCACGCCCGTCCATCCTGAGCGTAGGCGGATCGGGGTAATGTCGTCACGTTCGGCAACGATGGGGCCTGGAACGACGGAGTGCGGTGCGAGCGGCGAAACGCACCAATGTGGAAGTAGACGTTTGAATGTTGCCGGCAACGACCACAGCGCGCAGAAATCGTTGTTTTGTCATGCACTTGTGGTTCGGGGGGCGGAGCAAGGTGACAGTGCCTTTTTCTGCGTTTCGCGTGAACTTCGACTGTAACTTCGCTGCGCTTGCCGGATCGGCCGAGCCGGGCCATAGGCTCGCTCTCGATTCCCGCGCATTTCGGAAAGGTATCGCGATGAAGGTCCGCGTTTCGGTCAGCCTCAAGAACGGTGTGCTCGACCCCCAGGGCCGGGCGATCCATCACTCGCTCGAAGGCCTCGGCTTTTCGGGCGTCAAGGACGTGCGCGCCGGTCGCCTGATCGAGCTCGACGTCGACGAGGGCGTCAGCGACGCCGATCTCGACGAGATGTGCAAAAAGCTCCTCGCCAACATGGTGATCGAGAACTACCGGATCGAGCGCGTAGCAGCCTAGGATGTCGAGCATGAACGCCTTCCGCTCCGCCGTCATCACCTTCCCCGGTTCCAACTGCGACCGGGACATGGCCGACGCGCTGGAAAAGGTTTCCGGCCAGACCCCGCACCGGGTGTGGCACGGCGATGCCGAGCTTCCTGATCGGCTCGACTTCATCGCGCTGCCCGGCGGGTTTTCCTACGGCGACTACTTGCGCTGCGGGGCGATCGCCTCGCGCTCGCCGATCATGCGCGCGGTAATCGAAGCCGCGGGCCGCGGGGTGCCGGTGCTCGGCGTGTGCAACGGCTTCCAGATCCTCACCGAATCGGGCCTGCTGCCCGGCGCGCTGCTGCGCAACGCCGGCATCCGGTTCGTCTGCCGCGACGCGGCGCTGATCGTGGAAAACGATAGCTCGCTGTTCACCAAGGGCTTCGCTGCGGGGGACCGGATCTCGTTCCCGATCGCGCACCACGACGGCAACTACTTCGCCGACGAAGCCACGCTCGACCGCATCGAAGGCGAAGGCCGCGTCGCGTTCCGCTATGCCGAAGGCGTCAACGGCTCGGTCCGGGACATTGCCGGAGTTCTGAACGAGGCCGGTAACGTGCTCGGCATGATGCCACATCCGGAGCGGGCCATCGAGGCCGAGCAAGGTGGCAGCGACGGCCGCCGCCTGTTTGAAAGCGCGATCGGCAGCCTGGTCGGGGCCTAACCTGCCGGCGGGGGCTCAGGCCACGGCTTCGCCATCGGCATAACCCGGCTGGTAGAACAGCTGGTTCGCCTCGGCGATCGGCATCGGCCGGCCGAAGTAATAGCCCTGGATCTTGTCGCAGCCGAGCGTGCGGATCATCGCCAGCTCGTCCTCGGTCTCGACGCCTTCCGCCGTGGTCGTCATCTCCAGGGCATCGGCCATCGCAACGACCGCGCGAATGATCGCGAGGCTTTCCGGATTGCCCGTCGCCGCGCCCTGGACGAAGCTGCGATCGACCTTGATCGTGGTGAAGCGCAGCTTGCGCAAATAGCCAAGCGACGAATAGCCGGTGCCAAAATCATCGAGGCTGACCCCGCAGCCCAGCGCCATGATCCGCTCCAGCGCGGCCCGCGCCGTGGCGGCGTCACGCACGAAAATGCTTTCGGTGACTTCGATCTCGAGGCGTTGGGCGGGCAGCCCGCTCATCGCCAGGGCCCCCACCACGCTGGCGCTGAAGTTGGCGTCGAGCAACTGCTCGCCCGAAACGTTGACCGCGACCTTGATGTGGCTGGGCCACTGCATCGCGTCCTGGCAGGCCTTGCGCAGCACCCATTCGCCGATCGGGACGATCAGGCGGGTGTCCTCGGCCAGCGGGATGAACTTCACCGGGCTGACCATACCGTGCTCGACACTATTCCAGCGCAGCAGCGCTTCGAAGCTGAGCACTTGCTCGCTCTTGGAATCGACCACGGGCTGATAATGGAGCAGGAACTCGTTGCGTTCGAGCGCCCGGCGGAGCGAGAATTCGAGCTTGCGGCGCTCTTCGGCATGGGCGTGGAGCGCGGGTTCGTAACGGCGATGCACGCCGCCGCCTTCGTCCTTCGACCGATACAGCGCGAGATCCGCATTGCGCATCAATGTCTCGACCGTCGTGCCGTCGCGCGGCCCCAGCGCCGAGCCAATGCTGACGCCGACGTAAAGCGTATGGTGATCGACCTCGTAAGGCTGCGAGAGCGCTTCGATGACCGCATTGGCGACCCGGCCCACCCGCTCGACGTCCGAAGCGTCGCGGATGACGATCGCGAACTCGTCACCGCCGAGGCGGCCGCAGACTTCGTTGTCGGTCATCTGCTTCTTCAGCCGCTCGGACACGCGGGCCAGCAACTGATCGCCGACCAGGTGGCCGAGCGTATCGTTGACCGACTTGAACCGATCGAGATCGAGCATCAGGAACGCGCACCGCGTCCGCCACTGCTCCGAATAACGCAGCGCCTCCCCGACCGCTTCGGTCAGCATCATCCGGTTCGGGAGCCCGGTCAGCGTGTCGTAACGCGCGAGATAAGCAATCTTGTCCGAGTTTTCGCGCTGCTGCGTCACGTCCGACCCAACGCCGCGGAACCCGTCGAACACGCCATCCTCGGTCAGCTTGGGCGTGCCGGACAGCTCCCACCAGCGGTTCTCGCCTTTGATCGTCACCCGCACCAACACGTTGGAAAAGCTTTCCCGCCGCTTGATCCGTTCCGCCAGGTCATGAAGGCTCGATGGGAATTGCCCGGTTTCCCAGGCCGGCCCCGCGACGAGCTGGACGAAGGGCATCCCGTCGATATCTTCCGAATCCATGCCCAGCGCGAACGCGAACCGCGGGCTGACCGCGCGGACCCGGCGCGAAGTGTCGATCTGCCAGAGCCAGTCCGCCTCACCTTCCTCGAACTCGCGCAGCAGCAGCGAGACCACTTCGCTTTTCTCGGCGACCCCTGCCTCGGCGACGCGGGCGCACAGGAACATTCGGGTGTTTTGCACGGCCCCGACCGCGAGGATCGCGACGACGACGACCGACACGAAGCTCATCACGTACTGGCCCGCGATGAAGAAGCTCAACGTCGCGACAGCGCCGACGACGGCGTTGAACAACACCGTGCCCAGCGGCACCGCCGGCAGCACGACGGCCGAAACCACCATCAACATGCTGAGCACGGCCCAGAGTTCGACCCGTTCGAGCATGCCGCCCGAAGTGGTGAAGAAAACCATCGGCACGATCCAGATCAGCCCGTTGATCACGGAGCTGACGGTATGGAGGTTCATTTCCGCGCGCGACATCCGCCGGCGATCGACGTCGCCGAGCGACTGATCGAACTTGGCCCCGTAATACAACGTACCACCCAGCGCGACGAGCCAGCCGGCCAGGATAAAGACGTTGATCGCCTGGGAAAAGATCAGGATCGTCGCGATAGCAGCGATGATGTGCGCCAGGATACGCTGACGTGAGACCCGCGCCAGGCCAGAATACTGCAAGCCCCGAAGCCGGGCCCAATCGCCGTTGTTGGGATCGGTCAAGCCGAGCACCGCCCGGATGGACAGATTATCGGGGAGCGAAAGCGCGGTCGAGGGTTTCGGCTGCATCCACCTCGCATAAGCGCTTAATAGTTAGCGCTCCGTAAAGCTCTGGAGCCCATAAAATTGTCCGAAATGGCGCGGCCACCGCCCCAGGCTTCGGCCCCGGGCTATTCGACGGTCACGCTCTTGGCCAAGTTGCGCGGCTGGTCGACGTCCGTGCCCTTCACGCAGGCGACGTGATAGGCGAGCAGCTGAACCGGGACCGCGTAGACCAGCGGCGCGATCAGTGGGTGGACCTTGGGCATCTCGATGGTCGCCAGGCAGCCCTCGCCGGCCTCGGCCAGGCCTTCGGCATCAGAGATCAGCACGATCTTGCCACCGCGGGCGCGGACTTCCTGCATGTTGCTGACGGTCTTCTCGAACAGCGGCCCCGAGGGCGCCAACACGATCACCGGCACGGCCTCGTCGATCAACGCGATTGGCCCGTGTTTCATCTCACCCGAGGCATACCCTTCGGCGTGGATGTAGCTTATTTCCTTGAGCTTCAGCGCTCCTTCGAGGGCCAGCGGATAGTCGGGGCCCCGTCCCAGGTAGAGCACGTCCCGCGCCGGCGCGATCAGGTGTGCCATCGCGGCGATCTCGTCGTTGTGGCTGAGCGCCGCGTTGAGGCAAGCCGGGATTTCGAGCAACTGCTCGACCACGTGGCGTTCCTCGGCGCGGTCCATTCGCCCCCGCTTGACCGCAAGATGCGCGGCCAGTGCGGCGAGCACTGCCAGCTGGCAGGTGAACGCCTTCGTCGAGGCGACGCCGATCTCCGGCCCGGCATGGGTCGGCAGGAGCAAGTCGGCCTCGCGGGCCATCGAGCTGGTCGGCACATTGACCACGACCGCGATCGTCTGCCCCGCCGCCTTGCAGTGACGCAGCGCCGCGAGCGTATCCGCGGTCTCGCCCGATTGCGAGATGAACAGGGACAGCCCGCCGTTTTCGAGGACGGGATCACGATAGCGGAACTCGCTGGCCACATCGATGTCGACGGGCAGACGCGCGAACCGCTCGAACCAGTACTTCGCGACCATTCCGGCGTAATAGCTCGTCCCGCATGCGACGATGGTGACGCGGTTGATCGTCGAAAGGTCGAAATCGATCTGCGGCAAGGCGACCGACTGATCGACCTGGCGAATGTAGCTGCGCAAGGTCTGGGCGACGACGGTCGGCTGCTCGAAGATCTCCTTCTGCATGAAGTGGCGATAGTTGCCCTTCTCGATCGCCGCTGCCGACGCCCCGGAGGTCGTGACTTCGCGGGTGACGGCGTTGTTGTCCTTGTCGAAAATCGTCACCCCGTCGCGCGTGACGATGACCCAGTCGCCTTCGTCGAGGTAGCTGATCTGCTGCGTCAGCGGCGCGAGCGCCAGCGCATCAGAGCCGAGGTAGGTTTCGCCTTCACCGAAGCCGATCACCAGCGGCGAGCCGAGCCGCGCCCCGATCAGCATGTCGGGATACGCACGAAACGCGATCGCCAGCGAGAAGGCACCGCGCAGCTGCGGCAACGCAGCCTTGACCGCTTCCTCGGGCGAGGCGCCGGCTTCGACCGCTTCGGAGATCAGGTGGGCCACGACCTCGCTGTCGGTCTCGCTCTCGAACACGCGGCCACGCGCCGTCAGCGCCTCGCGCAGCTGGCGGAAGTTCTCGATGATGCCGTTATGGACCAGCGCCAGCTCCGACGTCGCATGTGGGTGCGCATTGGCTGCCGTGGGTGCTCCGTGGGTCGCCCAGCGAGTGTGTGCGATCCCGGTGGTGCCTGGTGCCGGGTCGCGCACAAGTTCCTGCACCAGGTTGTTGAGCTTGCCCGGCGCGCGGCGACGGACCAGCCGATCATCGTGGATCGTGCAGACCCCGGCGCTGTCATAACCGCGGTATTCCATCCGCCGCAGCCCCTCGACCAGGCGATCCGCCACTTGTTCCTTACCGACGATGCCGATGATGCCGCACATGGTTCTGAAAGCTTTCGCTAAAGGGTGTAGGGAACACGGATGCCCGGCATCGCTGCGGGAAAATCCTTCGTATTTCGGGTAATAAGTATCGCACCGTTTACTTGCGCGGTGGCAAGAATGTACGCGTCCAGCAGCTTCATCCGCGATCGATATTGGATATCCGCGGCCGCCACGGCGATCCGAGCATCGACCTCGACGATCTCAAAATTGGCAAGAGCCTGACGAACGGTATCGCGCGCATCCAGGGCTTCGCCAGCCAGCACTTCCGTCCACACGATACGGCTCATCCGATGCCCCTTGTAGCGTGCCAGTTCGGCGCTCGCCTTGGGGCTGCGTTTAAGCCAATCGATCACGATGTTGGTATCGAAGAACGGGTCCGCCATAAATCAAATGTCGTCGTACGGCCTGCGATCTTCCCGCATTGCCTGTTGATATTCGACGGCGTCCGGGATGTCGTCACGGTCCGCCCACAGGCCAGCCCAGCGCTCGATCCAATCATTATTGTCAGCATTCTGGACCAGATACAGCTTCACCGCATCGCGAATGGCGGCGGCACGCGAGCGCTTGTCCTTGGCAGCCAAGGCGTCCAACTTTTCGATGTCTTCGTCGGGAATGTCGGTCAAGATGCGCATGATGATATATCGATATCATATCATGATATCACCGCCAAATGAACTTTCGGTCAGGTTTTCCCATCGGCCTTCTTTTTCTTCATCGCATCGTGGAAGCGGTCGGCCCAGCCCGGCTTGACCAATTGCTCGGCCCTGACCAGGCGGAGTTCCCCGTCGGCCACGTCGCGGCTCACGGCGCTGCCAGCCCCGACGATTGCGTCGCGGCCGATCCGCACCGGGGCGATCAGGGCGCTGTTGGACCCGATAAAGGCGCGCTCACCGATCACAGTCTTGTGCTTGAAGTAGCCGTCGTAATTGCACGTGATCGTGCCTGCGCCGATGTTTGCGCCCGCGCCGACTTCGGCATCGCCGATGTAGGACAAGTGGTTGGCCTTCGCGCCTTTGCCCAGCGTCGCCTTCTTGATCTCGACAAAGTTGCCGACTTTGGCCTGCTCCTCCAGCACCGCACCGGGGCGAAGGCGCGCATACGGTCCCACTTCCACACCGGTGGCCAGCGTTGCGCCTTCAAGATGGCAGAACGCCCGGATCGAGACGCCGTTGGCGACCGTGACCCCGGGGCCGAACACCACGTTAGGTTCGATCGAAACATCACGGCCCAGCACGGTGTCCCAGGCGAACCATACGGTTTCTGGGGCGATCAGGCTGGCGCCTTCGTCCATTGCCCGGAGGCGACGGCTGGCCTGCCACCGCCCTTCCGCTTCGGCGAGTTCCGCCCGGCTGTTGATCCCAGCGACCTCGTCCGGCTCTGCGGTCACGACGACAGCGCACGTCCGTCCGTCCGCATTGGCGACGTTGACGATGTCGGTCAGGTAGTATTCGCCTTGCGCGTTGTCGTTGTCGACCCGCGCGAGCAGTCCGAACAGATCCGCCGAACGCACCGCCATCAGCCCGGAATTGCATAGTCCGCATGCGCGCTCAGCCTCGCTCGCGTCCTTGTGCTCGACCATCTTCACGATGCGGCCCTTATCGGCGATGACCCGGCCATACTGCAACGGCTCGGCGGGCTCGAAGCCCAAGACGACAACGGCCGGCGCATCCCCCGCGTGAAGGCGCTCGATCATCGCGCGCATCGTCGCGGCGCTGACAAACGGAACGTCGCCGTAAAGGATCAGGACATCGCCCGCGAACCCCTGCAAGGTCTGCTCAGCCTGCTGGACTGCATGGCCCGTGCCATGCTGCGGCTCCTGCACCGCGATCGCCGCGCGGCCGCCCAGGCGCGCCTCCAGTTGCTCGCGCCCACTGCCGACCACGACGACCTGCCGCTCCGGCGTCAACTCCGCGGCGCTCGCCAGCAGATGCTCGATCATCGGACGCCCGGCGATGGCGTGGAGGACCTTGTGAAGGTCGCTTTTCATGCGGGTGCCTTTGCCGGCGGCAAGGACGACGATAGCCAGGGGTGCGGTCATGAGAATGGTCTTGCCAGCAAATGCTTGCCGTTTCCAGATCGGCGCGCCATCGGCGCGGGCAATGCGCAAATTTCCTTTTGCAATCGTCGGGTTCGACCTGGACGGCACCTTGCTCGACACCCGCGCAGACCTCGGCGCGGCGGTCAATCATGCGCTCGCGCTGGCCGGCCGGCCGGCGGTCCCGCTCGGCGAGGTGGTGCGCCTTATCGGCGGCGGGCCGATGAAAATGCTCGAACGCGCCCTGGCGCTGACGGGCGGGATCGCCGACGACGAGTTCGCGCCGCTCTACCACGCCTTATTGAAGTATTATGAGGCCAACATAGCGGTAAACACCCGCTTGTTCCCCGGCGGTGAAGCCATGCTTGACGACTTCGCGCACCGCGGCGTCAAGCTGGCGGTGGTGACCAACAAGCTCCATTCGCTGACGGTGCGACTGCTCGGCGAATTGGGCCTCGACACGCGCTTCGCAGCGATCCTCGGCGGCGACACTTTGGGCCCCGGGCGCGCCAAGCCCGCCCCGGATCTGATCCACGAAATGATCGCACGGCTCGGCGGTGGGCGCGCCGCGTTCGTCGGCGATACGACTTACGATATTCACGCCGCCCGCGCCGCCGGGGTTCCCAACATCGCCGTGAGCTTCGGCTTTAATGACAAGCCCGCACCCGAACTGGGGGCAGATGGGGTGATCGATCACTTCGACGAACTGATCCCGACACTCATGCGACTGAAGTGTGACATCGGCTGATTTTAGCCGATTTTCGTGTTTTCTTGCGATGATTGAGTGTACTGTCATCACAGTGAAACAAACATGGGAAGAGGTAACCGATGAAAGCGCGCCACGCGATTCTTTGCGCCCTGTCCCTGCTCGCCGCCAGCCCGGCTCATGCGGAGAAATTGCTGTTCGACCCCCGCATCGGCGCCACGCTCGACAGCAGCGACAAGGACATGATCCTCTTCGACGCGAGGAACCCGAGATACGTCTTCGACAGGATCGCCCTGCAAGGCAGCTCGGCGCAAAATTGGACCGAAGCGCTCGAAATCATTGTCCGCACACCGGACAAGGCGATCAAGACGACCGGCGACTGGCTGCAGCAGATCCGCGATCAATCCACCGCGAGCTGCACCAGCCAATTCACCGCAATCGCCCAGGACGCCACATCACTGACGTTCATGCGCCAGTCGGACGCCTGTGCCGCAGCGCCGGCGGAAACGGCGCTCTATCGGATCGTGGCGGGGCGCAAGTCGCTGTTCCTGCTCAACGCTCGCTATAAAGGCGCAATGGACGCGGCAGCGCGCGAGCGCTGGCTCACCCTGCTCGCCACGGCCCGAGTGACCAACTGACGCCGTCTAGAAGTCGAATTGGGCCCGCAAGCCGAACGCATCCGCACCGTAATGCGAGCTACCACCCGCCGGCAGGGGTGAATTGGCGATCCAGAGGTGGCCGTAGTTGGCGATGAAGCGCACGTAATCGGTCGGGATCCAGATCACCGAGACCCCAGCGATCTCCTGTCGTCCGCCGACAATCCCGGCATCATTGAGGTCCAGCCAGTCGTAGCGCGCGTTGACCTGGACCGCGCCGATTCCGCCCTTGCCGACTGGATGCTTCGGGCGGATGCGATCGTAGGCCCCGCCCCGATACGCCGTAACGTCGTCGGTCAGCAGGAAGCCCACTTCCCCGTAGCCGCCGTTGAAGGTGGGATCGGCCAGGCCCGTACGCGCGACCTTCTGCCAAAAGCTTTCCGCGGTCGCGTGGAAGCGCCCGTTCACGTAAGCCGCCTCCAGTCCGAGCCCGCGCTCGCCCTCGACGTTGGTCAGCTGCGTGCCCGTGCTGACGAGCCGCAAGTCCGCGGTGTGGACGAACGGCCGCGCGCCGTAGCTGACGGTCGTTCCCAGGTCCTTGAGCCGCCGGTAGTGGATCGAGCCGCCAACGTGCAGCTGTCCTCCGCCCAGTTTCGGCATGAATACCGCGCGGCCATCGAAGCTGTAGCTGTTGTCCGTATCGGAGCTCAGCGCGGGTATGTCGTCGGTGAACACCCCGCCCTGCACCAGAATGCTCTTGCCCTGGTACGCCGCGCTGACGCCCAACCGGCGCTCGAATCCGAAGGCGCTGCCATAGGCGCCGCGCTCCTGGAAGCTGGTGAACAGGTCCGAGGTGGCTTCCTCCATACCCCAGAACGGCTTGTGGTGACCGACCGTCAGGGTGATCTCGGGCTTGGGTTTGTAGATCAGGTATAGATCGGTGAGCACCACCGAACTGCTGGCGACGTCAACCTCGACGCGGTAGCCGAACCCACCCGGCATCGTCCCATCGACGCCGATGTAAGCGCGGCGGAACTCGCTCGCAAAGCCCAGCTCGCGCTGCTGGGCAACGGTCGGCAGACCCGGCG
>JBDSOM010000225.1:0-4196 GCA_039914785.1 Novosphingobium sp. | reverse complement strand
CCCTCACCACCGCGGACCCGGCTGTCGAGCGTCAAGCGTGAAACGCTGGCGATCGACGGCAGGGCCTCGCCGCGAAAGCCCAGGGTGGCGACTTGCTCGATATCCTCGCCGGGCAGCTTTGACGTCGCGTGCCGCTCCAGCGCCAGGGCGATCTCGTCCGGCGTCATGCCGCAGCCGTCGTCGGTCACTTCGATCAGGTCGAGGCCGCCGGCGCTGAGCCGGACGGTCACCGATTCCGCTCCCGCGTCTATCGCGTTTTCGACCAGTTCCTTGAGCGCGGCGGCCGGCCGCTCGACCACTTCGCCGGCGGCGATGCGGTTGATCAGCGTCTCGGGCAGGCGGCGAATAATCGGCACGACGCGACGCTAGCGGTGAAATGCGAGAAATTCGAGCCGACCCGTACGTTTACCCGCCGCTTTCGACACAAATTTTTGGCGTTCCACCAAACCTTGCGTTAAGCAGCGGCGGCTCCTTCACACCTTCTGCGCTCGACAGCCTGTTTCAGGCGACAAAGCGATGGAAAAACCACGGAAAACTAGATGGCTTCGTTTTTGTCGCGATTCTTGAAATTCGGCTCCCAGAACATGGCGATCGACTTGGGGACGGCAAATACGCTGGTCTACGTCCAGGATCGCGGAATCGTGCTCAACGAGCCGTCGGTCGTGGCCATCGAAACGATCAACGGGATCAAGCGCGTCAAGGCGGTTGGCGACGACGCCAAGATGATGATGGGCAAGACCCCGGATAACATCGAGGCGATCCGCCCGCTCCGCGATGGCGTGATCGCCGACATCGAAATCGCCGAAGAGATGATCAAGCACTTCATCCGCAAGGTTCACGGCAAGAAGAGCCTGTTCCGCTATCCCGAAATCGTGATCTGCGTTCCTTCGGGCTCGACTTCGGTCGAACGCCGCGCGATCCGTGACGCAGCCTCCAATGCCGGCGCCAGCCAGGTCTACCTGATCCTCGAGCCGATGGCCGCCGCCATCGGTGCCGACATGCCCGTCACCGAGCCGGTCGGCTCGATGGTCGTCGACATCGGCGGTGGCACGACGGAGGTTGCAGTGCTCAGCTTGCGCGGTCTGGCTTACACCACGTCGGTCCGGGTCGGCGGCGACAAGATGGACGAAGCGATCGTCAGCTACGTGCGTCGTCATCACAACCTGCTGATCGGGGAAGCCACCGCCGAGCGGATCAAGAAGGACTACGGCATCGCCATGGTCCCGGCTGACGGGATCGGCGAGACGATCGCCATCAAGGGGCGCGATCTCGTCAACGGCGTGCCCAAGGAAATCACCATCACCCAGGCGAACATCGCCGAAGCGCTGGCGGAACCGATCGGCGCAATCATCGAAGGCGTACGCATCGCGCTGGAAAACACCGCGCCCGAGCTCGCCGCCGACATCGTCGACCAGGGCATCGTCCTGACCGGTGGCGGCGCGCTGATCCGTGGGCTCGATGATTATCTGCGCGAGGAGACCGGCCTGCCGGTCAGCGTCGCCGAGGATCCGCTGTCCTGCGTCGCGCTGGGCACCGGCCGCGCCATGGAAGACCCGATCTACCGCGGCGTCCTGATGACCGCGTGATCCTGCCCGCAATCTACACCCGGCCTCGTCGCGAGGCGCAACACCGCCACTAGGAGGAGACGGCACCTATGGCGCCGCCACCCAATCGGCGCACCGGCTTTTCCCGCAGGGCGCAGTATACGACCTTTTTCGGCTATCTGGCCGCCGGCCTCGGCGCGCTGGTGGGCGGTGGGCTGCTGATCGCCTCGCTGACGGACTCCTCCCGGTTCTCGGACGTGCGGACTACGGCAACCGATGTGACCGCGCCGGTCGCCCGAGCCGCCGCCGCGAGCCGGGCCGAAAGCCGCGGCGTCTTCGACGCGATCTCCGGCTACTTCGCCGCCGGACGGCAGAATGCCGCGCTGCGCCGTGAAGTCGAACACGCCCGCGTCAAACTCGTCGAAGCGCAATCAATCGCCGAGGAAAACCGTCGCCTGAAGGAATTGCTCGGCCTCACCAAGCAGGATCCCCGCCCCGTGGCGGTCGCGATGCTGATCGGCTCGACCTCGTCGAGCACGCGACGGTTCGCTACGATTTCGGCGGGCAGCCGCCAGGGCATCGCGATCGGCATGCCGGTGCGTTCGCCGCTCGGTCTGGTCGGCCGCGTGCTCGAAGTCGGCAGCTCAAGCGCCCGGGTCCTGCTGATCACCGATACGGAGAGCGTCGTTCCCGTCCGCCGCGCCAGCGACGGAATTCCGGCGTTCGCGACCGGGCGAGCCGACGGCACGCTGCAGCTAAGGTTGATCAATCTGGGCATCAACCCGCTGAAACGCGGCGATGTCGTCGTCACCTCCGGCTCGGGCGGTCTCTACCGGCCCGGGACCGCGGTGGCAGTGGTCGACACACTGCTGCCCGACGGCGGGATCGCCCGCGTGCTCAGCGATCCTGGCGCCAGCGAATATGTGACCGTCGAGCAAGTCTGGAATCCGGCCGTCGCGCCGGCATCGGCCAGCGCCCCCGGCCCCGCCAACCTCAATCAGGGCGGCGCCACCCGATGATCCAGTCGCGCCTACAGCGCCAGCTTTCGGATCCGTTTCGCAAGAAGATCAACCGCGCGCCTTCGCCGCTGATAGCCATCGTCATGCCCTGGCTGACGGTAATGCTCGGCTCGCTGAGCCCGACCTGGCCGGTGATCGCCTCGGCCCCGTTGCTGCCGCCGCTCGGGTTCCTGGTCCTGCTCTCGTGGCGGCAGCTGCGACCCGGCCTGCTCCCGGTGTGGGCCGGACTGCCGCTCGGGCTGTTCGACGACCTCTATAGCGGCCAGCCGCTGGGTAGCGCCGTCCTCCTGTGGTCGATCGCCCTGATCGTTCTCGAAGTGATCGAACTGCGCTTTCCCTGGCGCAATTTCCTGCTCGACTGGCTGGTCGCGGCAGGCCTGATCCTCGCTTACCTGCCGACCGCGATGGGCATCGCGATGGAGACTACCCCCTCGCCGATCGTGCTCGCGCCGCAACTCCTCATCTCGATCTTCGCCTACCCGCTGGTCGGCCGGCTTGTCGCATTATTCGACCGCCTGCGCCTGGTCCGCTTCCGGAAGCTGGGCTGATGCCGCTGATCACCTCGGGCACGCTGAAGAACAGCTTCGACCGGCGCACTGTAGTGCTCGGGGCGCTGCAAGGCGGCGTGGGTGTGCTGCTCGCGACGCGAATGGGCTACATCGCGGTGGCCGAGAACGAGCGCTACAAGATGCTCTCCGAGAGCAACCGGGTGAACCTGACCCTGATCCCGCCCCGGCGCGGCTGGATTATCGATCGCAACGGCGCGCCGCTCGCCTCGAACCGCGGCGACTTCCGCGTCGATCTGATCCCCGAGCGGGTGATCGATTCGGGCAAGACCATTGCCGAGCTCGGCCGTTTGCTGGGTCTGAGCGAAGCGGACATGCGCGACCTTGCCGACAAGCTGGAGAAGGCGCGAGGCTTCCAGCCGGTCGAAGTCGCCTCACGCCTCGACTGGGACAAGTTCGCGGCGGTGAGCGTGCGCTTGCCCGACTTCCACGGCGTGGTGCCGCAGCGTGGCTTTTCGCGCTTCTACCCGACCGGACCGTCGGTGGGCCACCTCGTTGGGTATGTCGGCGCGGCGGCGGCGGCGGACTATGAAAAAGAGCGCAACCCGCTGTTGATCACCCCCGGCTTCAAGATCGGCAAGGATGGCCTGGAAAAGCAGTTCGACACCACCTTGCGCGGCGTCCCCGGCGCGCGGCGCGTGGAAGTCACCGCCAGCGGCAAGGTCGTGCGCGACCTCGACATGCGCGATGACGTTCCGGGGCAGCCGATCAAGCTGACCATCAACGGCCCGCTGCAGGATTATGCGGCGCGACGGATCGGCCCCGAATCGGCGGCGGTCGTAGTGATGGATTGCAACACCGGCGATATCCTCACGATGGTTTCGATGCCGAGCTTCGATCCAAACAGCTTTTCCGACGGCATCGGCCGGGTCGAATGGAAAATGTTGTCCGACGACGACCACGTGCCGCTGCGCAACAAAGTGCTGCGCGGGCTGTTTCCGCCCGGTTCCACGGTCAAGCCGATGGTGGCGCTCGCTTTCCTTCAGGCCGGGCTCGATCCCAACGCGGCCATCAATTGCAGCGGCGGGCTGCGCGTGGGCAACCGCGTCTTCCACTGCTGGAACCGG
>JBDSOM010000176.1:0-6936 GCA_039914785.1 Novosphingobium sp. | reverse complement strand
CGCCCACCCGACGCATTCCGAGGCGATCAAGGAAGCCGCGATGGCGGTGCTGGGCAAGCCGATCCATATTTGAGCAAGGTGCGGGAAGCCTGAAACTATCCTCCCGCGCGCGACGAGCCAGAGCGAAGGATTTGGCCCCTGGCGGGCAATGCTCACCCAGGCTTCGGCAGGCGTTCCCATGGGAACCGCGCGCCTTCGTCCATCTCCAACCGGTTGCGGCCTTTGGCCTTGGCGAAGAACAGCGCCAGTTCGGCCCGCTTGAGCGTATCATCGACCGAACCGGCGATGCGGGCCACCCCCGCGCTCGCGGTGATCGAGAACCGCTTTGATCCTGCCGTTTGCCGAATTTCAGACAAGGTCGTGATCACGCGCGCGCAGATCGCTTCGGCTTCGTCGGCCCGCGCCCGGGGCAGCAGCACGCCCAGGCACTCGCTGCCGACGCGCGAGATGATGTCATCCGAGCGCATCATGGTCCGCAGCAGATCGGAGAAGACGACGAGCACCTCGTCGCCGACCGACTGGCCATGCTGCATGTTGATGGCCTTGAAGTTGTCGATGTCGAATATCGCCAGGCACCCGCCGACCCGGTGATCGACAAGGTGCTGCAGCATCGCGATGTACGCCCGGCGATTGGTCAACCCCGTAAGCGGATCGGTCATCGCCGCGGCAAACAGTTGCTCTTCCAGCGCCCGGCGTTCCTCGACGCTCCGCATCACGCAGATCGTGCCGGTTATCTGGTCGTCGTCGTCGTGGAGGGCGCGGATCTGGATTTCGAACCAGCGTTGCTCGCCTGCGGTCGTCACCGCGGGAACCTCAAGCCACCGGCCTCCTTGCCTCCCGGCGATCGCAGTGTCGTGCTCTTCCCTGACCGCTGGCGCAGCGCCAGGGTGAACCAGGTCGACGATGTGGTGCCCGATCAGCTGGTCGGTAAGCTCGAGGCCAAGCCGCCTGATGCCCGGCGAGGCATGGACGATGTACCCTTTGCGATCGGTTTTCAGGATGATGTCCGTCGTATCTTCGGCCAACAGCCGATAGAGGACTGACGTGTCCTGTGGCGTGAACGTGACTCCCATTGCCGTAATGCCCCCGGCTGGATGGCAATCCGCCTGGCTACCCCGGACTAACGGCCCCCGCCGTAGTCAGATGATTCTCGCCGACCGAATTACTATACAGAATATGATTCCAGACTAATCGCAAATACAACCAAGAAAATATACAGTTATGCGCGTTATATAACTTTATATACTAGATCATTATCTACACTTACGTTTACCACCTTTCGATATATTGAAAAACATATTGTTTTATCACGCTGACAAAATTTTCCGGGCGCTCTTGGCCCACATTTTCTGCGCCGATTTAGAGATCCACGACGATCCGTATCTTGTCGGGCGCAACCCCGAGCGTGCTGGCGATCTGCTCTTTGGCGCGCCCGATCAGATCGGGCAGCATCGGTGCGCTGCGCCCGAGGCGTAATTCTCCCGCTGGCACGTCCAGCGCCTCGGCCAGCGCCGCTATCCGCCCTTCGACGGGGCGAGCCTTGCCCTGCTCCCATGCCCAGATCGTCGGTTTACTCACGCCAAGGAGCGACGCGAGCTGCGACATCGTGAGCCCGCGCGCCTTGCGTGACCGCTGCAATCGGATCCCGAACGGTTCGCCCGCGAGTGGCCCCTGTACCGCGGCGGTGCTGGTCTCATCCGGGGTCTCATCAGGGACCTCATCCGGGGCCTCGCTCCGCAGTTGCGCCGCGCTCAACGCCGCGGTCGAAATCGGCGCATCGAACTGGCAGCCGAAAAAGCTGTCGCTCGCCCAGATGACCCGAGCGGCAGTCGGCCCGGCTTGTGGCAGGTCGATGTCGATCCGCTCGTGCTGCGTCAGGGAGGTTTCGCTTTCCAGCAGCAAGCCGTTCGCGGAAATATTGTGCACCAGGACGCGCGCCCGGTCTCCAGACGCCGTTAGTCCCTCCGCCTCGAGTCGCAAGATCCGCCGAGACTCGCGCGCCTCGCCGCCCTTGTCCGGGGAATCCTCGAAGTGCGCCGCGATAAGCATTACCAAACTCCTGCCAAGAACGCAGTTCGGTCGCGAGGGGTTAAAGAGCCGTTAGTGCCGTGCCCTGGAAACGCGTAGTCGACCAAGAGGCGGCCGGAATTATCGCCTCGTCCCGGCCTCGCCGTAGCCGGGCCCGGGCCGGCAAGTCCGAGGACGATGATTTTCATTCCGGTTCGGCGCGGCTAAAGCGCTGCCATGCCGCTGCCTATCCCCCTCCCCCTGCCGGTCGCCGAACTCCCCGCGATCGTCCGCGCGCTGGACCTCGCCGGAATCGGTATCTTCGCGCTTGCCGGGGCGCTGCTGGCGGCGCAGTTGCGGCGGGACTTCGTAACCCTCGCGTTCTTCGCTCTCGTCACCGGCGTGGGCGGCGGCTCGATCCGGGACCTACTGATCGGCGCGCCGGTGTTCTGGGTGCGCGATCCCCTGGTCGCTCCGGTGTGCCTGTGCGTGGCGATCGTTGCGTGGTTCACGCCGCACCGGTGGTGGGAGGGACGCCTGCTCGTCTGGGCCGATGCCGTCGGGCTTGCCGCCTATGCGGTGTTGGGCACCGTAAAAGCGCTGGGCTTTGGCGTGGCGCCGGTGCCGGCGGCCCTGATGGGCATCATCACCGGCTGCGCGGGCGGGATCATTCGCGATGTCCTGGCCGGCCAGCCCTCGATCCTGATGCGGCCGGAAATCTATATCACGGCGGCGGCGCTGTCGGCGGGGCTCGCTGCCGGGGGTGCCGTTGCCGGTCTGCCGAACGAACTCGTCTGGCCCGTGGCCGCCCTCGCCGGTTTCATCCTCCGGGGCGCGGCAATCCAGTGGTCGCTGGCGATTCCCGAATATGGCCGCACGCAAAACGGCCCGGACTCCTAGGAGCCCGGGCCGCCTCGATGGTCGCCGCGAAAAGTTACAGGCCGCGAATGCCGTTGTAGTTCACGCTGGTCCGGCCACGTTCGAACGAGCAGACGAAGTTGCCGGCGTCGTAACCGCGCAAGTTGCTGTTCAGGCCGCGGAAATCGTTACCCCAGCCATTGCCGTACTGGCCTTTGCCGCGCCAGTTGTTGCCAGCAAAAGTCTTTACCGCGATCCGGCCGCGCACTTCGTAGCCCGAACGGGTCTGGCGGACGCTGCGGACATCGGTCACGTCGCCCCGCATGCGGCTGGCACCCCGTTCGGCGGCGCGAACGCACTGGTCTACGGCTTGGCGCGGGTTCACGGCAGCGAAGCCGGGGCGGTTGTTGTTGTTCTGCGAAACGATCGCGGCGATGCCCCCGACGATCAGCGCGCCGGCAATCACTTCGCCTGCGCTGACGCCATTGTTGTTGTTATTATTGTGGCGGCGGTCCTGCGCCATGGCGGGGCTCAGGGCGGAAAGCGCCATGGCACTGGCGGCGACGGTACCGGCAACGGCCTTGGTGAAAGTCTTCATGGTTTCGTCCTCATGTATTGGCCGGAACTTCCCGGCGGTGGAGACTGATTAAGCGCTCCGTCGTGGCGCGCGCCTGAACCGGCTCGATAAACGTCGTTCATAATAGTCGCAAATTGTATGAACGGATTTTAGCCCGACGAAATCCGTTAACCATTGCCCACTAGACCGGTGTGATGCTCGATTTTGTGCTCCTGGGTATCACGGCAGCGTTTGTTGCGGGGCTGGTGGCGATCGAGCATCGCGCCGGGGTTCGCGGGACGGACTGGCGGAACAACCTGCTGGCCTGGGCGGCCCAGTTGATCGCGATTTTCGCGTTCATTCCCCTGCTGCCGCTGTGGCAGGGTCACGCGCTGCTGGACAGCGGAAGCCTGCCCTTCTGGCTCGCGCTGCCGCTCTACATCGTGGTCCACGACCTGGGCGAATACCTGTTCCACCGTGCCCAGCACCGCATCCCCTGGCTTTGGTCGATGCATGCGCTGCACCATTCGGACCCGGCGATGTCCGCGCTGACCACGCAGCGGCATTTTTGGGGCGATCCGCTGATCAAGACCGTGACGGTCTGGTCCGCCGCATCCTTGATCGTGTCGCCTACTTTGCCGCTCATCCTGTGTTATTCCGGGCTAAGCTTGTGGAATTTCGTCGCGCATTCGGCGCTGCGGATCGATTTCGGGCGGTGGTCGTGGCTGCTCAACAGCCCGGCGTATCACCGCCGTCACCATTCGAGCCTGCCCGAGCACTACGACAGCAACTTCGCCGCGCTCCTGCCGATTTTCGACGTGATCGCAGGAAGTTACCATCGGCCCACCGGCTACCCCCCGACGGGGCTCGACCGCCAGCCCGGCAGCGCGGTGGACATCCTGCTGTGGCCGCTGGGGTTGCGGACTGCGGAACCCACCCCACAGTTGACCCGCGACTAGCGCCCCGCCAGCCCGCTCCAGTGCGCCAGGAAGCCCAGGATATCCGCGCCCTCCTCGATGGCCTTGTCCGTCGGTTTGCCCGATCCGTGGCCGGCGCGCGTCTCGATGCGGATAAGCCGCGGCTTGGGCCCCAGTTCGGCGGCCTGTAACGCGGCGGTGTACTTGAAGCTGTGCCCGGGGACCACGCGGTCGTCGGTGTCCGCCGTCGTCACCAGGATCGCCGGATAAGCCTGGCCTGCGCGGATGTTGTGGTACGGCGAATAGCCGCGCAGGATCTTGAAATCGGCCTCGCGGTCGGGATAGCCGTAGTCGTCGACCCAGTAGCGCCCGGCGGTGAAGCGGTCGAAGCGCAGCATGTCCATCACCCCGACCTGGGCGTTGCCCGCAGCGAACAAGTCCGGTCGCTGGTTGATCACCGCGCCCACGAGCAAGCCGCCGTTCGATCCGCCCTGGATCGCCAGGCCGCCCGCAGGCGCGATCCCCTCGAGGATCAGGTATTCGCCGGCCGCGATGAAATCGTCGAACACGTTCTGCTTGTTCGCGCGCCGCCCGGCGTCGTGCCAGGCTTTGCCATACTCGCCGCCGCCGCGCAGGTTGGCCAGCGCGAACGCGCCCCCGGCTTCGAGCCAGGCCATTCGGCTTGCCGCGAAGCCGGGGGTCAACGAGATGTCGAACCCGCCGTAGCCGTAAAGCAGCGTCGGCACCGCCTGCCCAGCCGTCGCCACACTCTTCTTGCGGACGACGAACAGCGGCACGCGCGTGCCATCCTTCGACGGGAAGAACCGCTGTTCCACCAGATAGTCATCGGGATCGAACGTGAGCTTGGGCGCCGCGAACGTCGTCGTCTTGCCGCTCGCCAGATCGAGCCGGTAGATCGTCGCCGGCCGGTTGAAGCTGGTAAAGCTGTAGAACGTCTCGGGATCGCCGGGCTTGCCCTTGAAGCCCCCTGCCGTGCCGATGCCGTTGAGTTCCAGCGCCCGGGTCGGCTTGCCGGCAAGATCGAACAGCAACGCCCGGCTCGTCGCATCCTTCAGGTAGGAGAGGATGAGTTGCGAGCCGATGATCGTGCCTTGCTCGAGCTTGTCCTCGCGCTGGGCGACGATCTCGCGCCAGTGCGGCTTGGCTTCCGTCAGGTCGATCGATACCAGGCGATAGCGCGGCGCCTCCTGGTTGGTCACGAACAACAGCAGCGTGCCGGTGCCCTCGACGAGCTTCCAGTCGTGCTCGTAGCCGGTGACGATCGCGCGCGCCCGCCAGCCCTGCCGTGCCCGCTGGGCGAGGTCGATCACATGGATTTCGTAGCGCGCATCGGTGCCGATCGAACTGGTGATGACCGCATGGCGGCCGTCCGCCGTCACTTCGGCGATGTGATTGGCCTCGCGCTGCTGCGGGGTCGCATAGACCAGCTCGTCAGCGGCCTGGGCCGTGCCGATGCGGTGGAAGTACACCGCCGGGTCGTAGTTGCGCGCCTGGAAGTCTTCGCCCGTGGCCGGCTCGGGAAAGCGCGAATAAAGGAAGCCCTCGTTGCCCACCCAGGCAAGCTGGCTGAACTTGGCCCAGCGGATTTCGTCGGCCAGGACCTTTCCGGTGCGGACGTCGAGCAGCCGCATAATCCGCCAGTCGCTCCCGCCGTCCTGCACGCTGTATAGCAAGTACCGCCCGTCCTCGGACGGCTTCCAGTCGTCGAGCGCGGTGGCGGCGTCGCCGGCCCAGGCGTTGGGATCGAGCAGCAGCCTGCCCTCCCCAGTGAGCCCTTCACGCACGAACAGTTGCGACTGGTTCTGCAGCCCGGAGTTGCGCGTATAGAAATAGCGCCTCCCCGCCTTCACCGGCACGCCGAAACGCTCGTAGTCGAGCAACGCGTGCATCCGCTCGGCGAACCAGGCCCGCTCGGGCAGGGTGGCCAGGTAGCCTTGCGTGACTGCGTTCTCGCGCTTCACCCAATCCGCCACCGCCGGATCCCGGCGGACGTCGTTCTCGAGCCAGCGATAGGGATCTGCGATTTTCTCGCCAAACAGGGTTTCCACCACGTCCCCGCGGCGGGTCTCGGGATATTGCATGAGGCGATGAACTTCTGGTGAGGGGACTGGCCCTGAGACGACTGGCGCTAAGACGATTGGCGCTGAGGGGACTTGCGCTAAGGCTGGCGAGGCGAGGATGAGCAAAAGTGCGAGCGCAAGAACGCTCAGGCGACGCGGCATCCTTCACTCCTCGATAAATGCAAAAGGGCGGCTGCAGGGTACCACCCGCAACCGCCCTATCAACTGGTTTTGCAATTCATCCGCGCTTAGTCCGCGAAAGAAGAAGCTCAGGCCTCTTCGTACTCCTCGGTCAGCACAGGACCTGAATCCTTGCCCTTGGCCGAAACGTCGCGGTCGACGAGCTCGATGATCGCGATCGGCGCGGCGTCCGAGGCGCGGAAGCCGGCCTTGATGACGCGGGTGTAGCCACCCTGACGGCCGGCATAGCGCTCGGCGAGAACGTCGAACAGCTTGGTCAGCTGCGTGTCTTCAAGCAGCCGGGCATGCGCCAGGCGGCGGTTCGACAGGCCGCCAC
>JBDSOM010000102.1:0-27500 GCA_039914785.1 Novosphingobium sp. | reverse complement strand
ATAGCTGCCCGCTTCGATCTCCAGTCCGGGCGGCGGAGGGGCGAGGTGCAGCAACGTATCGAGAGCCAACGAGTTGAGCAGCCACATCCGGCCAGACCGGTGCTGAATGCGAACGGGCCGATGGCATAGCAGGGCGTCGAGTTCGTGTGCCGTGGGCAGGCCCATGACGCTGTCGTGATAGCCAATGCCGCGGATCCACCCTTCGCCGGGGCGGACAAGGGCATCGGCGAGTTCCGCGCGGCTGGTGACTTCGGGCGGTCCGCACCACACGGAAGCGCGTTTGGCGGCTAGCGCGGCGAGGTGGATGTGGTGATCGTGAAGCCCGGGCAATAGCGCGGCGCCGTTGGCGTCAAAAATCCTCCTCGCCGCGGGGAGGTGGCAGTCGCGAAGCGGCTTTTCCTGCGCGCGCGGAGTCCAGTCGACAGCCGACTCCACCGCTTCGCTGCCCCCCTCGTTGCGCCGGCGAGGATCAATCGCGGCAATTACGCCCCCCTCGATCCGCACATCCGCGAGGCCGTGGCCCCAGACGTTGGCGTTGCGGATCAGCACGACAGCCACGCGGCGGTATCGGCGCCGAAATCGCGGACCGGCGCGAGCATTTCGCGGCGGGGGACGGCGGGGAAGGGGCGTCCGATTGCTGCTCCCCAGGCGCGCAATTCGGCGGTGATCGCGTCGGGATCGTGGGCGCATTCCTCGGCGAGGGCGCGGGCGGTGATAGCGCTCATAGCGAGGCCGATACGGCACGAATCGCCGGCGCGATAGGCCCGCCAGGCTTCGATTGCGCCGGTGATTCCGGTGAGTGGATCGGCGATGGCATCGCCGACGAAGCCTGGTTTTCCGCTGGTTTCGGCGAGGGCGCGGGTGAGGCCGCCGGCGACGCCGCAGTCGTTGCCGATTCCGGTCCAATCGGCTGCTTCACCGGTTGCGCCGTGGCCGGTTACCGAGAGCCAGACCAGGCCGGGAACTTCGCGGACCAGGGCTTCGGCGTCGATTTCGAGGTTGCGCAAGGCGCGGGGTCTGGAGGACTCTATCACGATGTCGGCGCGGCGGATGAGATTGATAAGATTGAGCTTTTCCGCATCGCTGGCGAAATCGACGACGACGCTTTCCTTACCCTGGTTGAGGCAGCCGAATGTGTCCGGATCGTCGCCGCGGATGAGGTCCGGACGGCGCAAACTCTCGACTTTCACGACGTGCGCGCCGGCCAACCACAGCAGATTCCCGATCAACGGGCCGGCCCAGATCGCCGATAAATCGACAACCAGCGGTATACCAGCGGGCCGCCTGCCGCGCCCGGGGCCCCTGGTCAAGACCGCCACCGGCGACGAGACGGGCGCTTCATCGGCCGATGCCACGGGCAGGCCGAGCACCCGGCCGCGGGCGACGAGATCGGCGCAGTCGTGCTGCGCCACGGCCCGTGCGATCGCCTCGTCGTCGGCGGGGTCGATCGCGGCGTCCTGGAACAGCGCCGGCAGCAGGTCGTGGTCTTCGCCGCGGATCAGGGTGAGTGCGAACCAGCCGCCGTCGCGCGTGGGCAGGAGCCGGCTGCCGCCAAGCCCGGCCGAAACCGTTCCGCCAATCCGGTAGTTGCCGTTTGCGCCGCGCTCACCGAGCAGCATTGGGCCGTCCAGCGCGGCGATCCGGGGCGAGCCGGTCAGGCGGGCGAGCTCGGCGAGTTGCCGGGTCGCCCAGCGCGCCAGCGGGATCGCCGGGCCGGACCCGCCAGCCTCAGTCAGCGAGGATCTTCTTGACCTCGCGGCGCAGCAGCTTGCCCATTTCGTTGTACGGCAGCTCCTTCACGAAGGCGAACTTCTCGGGCACGCGGCTCGAGCGCAGGCGGCACCGGACGAGCGTCTTGAGCTCGTCCTCGCTCGGCGCGTCGTGGCCTTCGCGCACGACCAGCGCGGCGCCGACGGTTTCGCCCCACTCCACCGACGGGATTGCGCAGGCGCAAGCGTCCACGATGTCCGGGTGAGTCAGCAGCACGTCCTCGATCTCGCCGGGCGACATGTTCTCGCCCCCGCGCACGATCACGTCGTCGGCGCGGCCGGAGAGGAACAGGTAACCGTCCTCGTCCATGAAACCGGCATCGCGGGTCGGGAACCAGCCTTCGGCATCGAGCGCGCTCTTGCCCTTGTACTCGCCCGAAACCTGCTCGCCGCGCACGTATATCTCGCCGGGCTCGCCGGTGGGTAGCGCTTGGCCGTCCTCGCCGCGAATCTCGATCTCGACCGTGGGAATCGGCTGGCCGAGCGACGTCAGCCGCGCGCGGACCTTGGGGTCGCTGGAGGCCAGCGCCGCGCGGTGATCCTCGGGGCCGAGCAAGGCGATCGTCGAACTGGTCTCGGTCAGGCCGTAGGCATTGGTGAAATTGGTCTTGGGAAACCGCTCGAGCGCCTTGGTGATCACTTCGACCGGCATCTTGCCGCCGCCGTACGAGATCGCGCGGAGCGACGAGACGTCGGCATCGGCGTCGGTATCGAGCGCGTCGATGATCCGGGTCAGCATCGTCGGCACGACGAACGCGTTCGAGACCTGCTCGGTCTGGACCAGCTGGATCCAGCCCTCGGGCGAGAACGCCGGGAGCATGACGATCTTCCGGCCGGCGTAGATCGAACTCATCAGCGCCGAGATCCCGGCGATGTGATAGGGCGGCACCACGACCAACGCGGAATCCGCCTCGTCAGCCGTGCCGAATTCGACGGTGCCGAGGATGTAGCCCAGCAAATTGGAATGCCGGAGGATCGCCGCCTTGGGCGCTGCGGTGGTGCCGCTGGTGAACAGCTGCACGGCGATGCCTTCGCCCGGATCGTATTCGCGCTCGCTCGCCCCCGGCGAAGATTCCTGGGCCTTCAGCGCGAACATCTCGCGGTCATACACCGTGTGGCCCTGGTCGCTGGCGATCCGCTCGACCCGGCCTTCGTCGCCGACGACGAGGGCCGGCGCGATCCGGCCGAGCAGGGCGGCCAGATCGGCGTCGGGCAGGCGGTAGTTGAGTGGGCAATATGGAATGCCGGCCAGCGCCGCGCCGAACAACGCGATCACCGCCGCCTCGCTGCTTTCGTCGAGCAGCGCGACGTATTCGACGCCGCTTTCCTGGATCAGCTCGAACGCGCCGCGCGCGGCGGCGAGCAGTTCGGCATACGTCCAGCGCTTGCCGTCACAAACCAGTCCGATCCGGTCGGGCGCGGCCTCGGCGGCCATTTCGAGAAGCAGGGCGATGTTCATTCGGGGCGCGCTCTCTGTCAGTCCGAAGCCGGCAGCGGCTTGGCGTCCTTGGTCACCAGCGCGACGCCGCCGACCGAGAGCGAGCCTTTGCCCGGCTTGACACACAGCAGTTCGAACTTGCCGTCGGCATCGACGTAGCGCTTGCCCATCAGCGTTCCGGCCGAGAAGTCGGCGGCGAGCGGGGCGGGCTCGGCGGGCTTGGCTTCGCCCATCGGCGAACCGCCGCATTCGATCGTGCCATCGCCGCTGCGGATCACCATCACTTCGGTGTCGTCGGCGGCGCTCTTCAAACGGGTACCGGGCTTCATGTCATCATCCTCACACAAACTGCCGCCAGGCGACTGTATTGCTCGCCTTTAGGCGCTCGATCCGCATTCAATCAAGACCGCGCGCCAGCATTGCCGAAACCCTGGAAACGCGACGGGGCGCGTCAGGCGATCGCGCCCTTGGCCTTGAGCTCCTCGATCCGGTCCCACTCGATGCCCATTTCCATCAGGACGATCTCGGTATGCTCGGACGCCTGAGGCGAACGCGTGGTCTCGAGCGCCTCGCCGTTGAACTGGACCGGGCCGCGCACGAGCTTCAGCGGCGCCCCGCCGTCGGCCCCTTCGACCTCGATCAGCATGTCGTTGGCCAGCGCCTGCTCGTCGGTCAGCAGATCGGTGAACGACTGGACCGGTGCCCACTGGCCGGAGAACGTCTTGAGGTGCTGACGCCAGTATTCGAACGTCTGCTGGGCGAACGCCTTGACCAGGATGTCGCTCGCCGCTCCGGCGTTTTCGAACAGCGCGCGCGGATCGGCGAAGCGCGGATCATCGGCCGCTTCCGGCACCCCAAGGTGCTCGAACAGGCCGCGGATGTGGCCGGTCGGCGAGATCGTGCAGAGGTTGATCGTGCCGTCGTCGGAGGTCTGGTAGTTGCCCATGAACGGATTGCGCGCCGCGCCGCCCTTGCCAGGATAGGGATTGCGCGTGAGCACGCCGGTTTCGGCGACCTGGGCGATCAACGCCCCCGATGCCCAAGCCGCGGTGCTCAGCAGGGAGACGTCGAGTTCGGTCGCCTCGCCCGTGCGCTCGCGGTGCAACAGGGCGGCCGAGATGCCGCCCGCGATGAACATGCCGCCGATCGAATCGCCGAATGCGGGAATGCCTTGCGAGAGCGGGGCAGGGAGCTCCTCCGGGGTCATCGAATAGGCGATGCCGCTGCGCGACCAGAACGCCGTGCCATCGAAACCGCCCTTGTCGCGCTCTGGCCCCTTGTTGCCCCAGGCGCTGCCGCGCGCATAGATGATGTTCGGGTTGGCTGCGCGGATATGCTCGATGTCGAACTTGTTCTTCTGGCGCAGCGGCGGCAGGAAGTTGGTCAGGAACACGTCGCACTGCTTGGCGAGTTCGTAGAGCAGTTCCTGGCCCTCGCTCGTCGACAGGTCGATGCCGACGCTGCGCTTGCCGCGGTTGGGGTGCTCGAACAGCGTGTGGCGCAGCGGGTCGAGCGTGACGCCGCCCATGTTGAGGAACCCGCGCTGAGTGTCGCCGCGAACCGGGTGTTCGATCTTGATCACATCGGCGCCCCAATCGGCGAGTATCGCGCCGGCAGCGGGCGTGAACGTGAACTGCGCCACTTCGAGGACGCGAATGCCCTCCATCACCTTGATCATGACAATCCTAATCCCATTATACCGGCCTGATCCCATTTTCCCGACCCAATCCCATTTTACCGGGCGTTTCAGGTTGCACGGGCCCCGCGCCAGCGGTCGGCCAAAAATTCGTCCTGCGCGCAAAGCCGCCGCCGATCAACCTTCCACCTTATCGCCGCGACGATAGTCGAACGGCTGGTCCCCAGTTGCAGTTTTGCCAGTTGCAGTTTTGTCGGCCTCAGTTGCAAAAAAGTAATTTGACGTCTGAATGAATATTACTAACCTAGTTTAGGTAATGCGGATCATCCGCCTCGTTCGAATCGCCTGGAGTTTCATAATGAACAAGTTCGCCCCGCTCGCCCTCCTTGCCACCATCGCGCTGTTCTCGGTCGCGCCGGCCGCCCTGCACGCCGAGACGCTGCAGTCGGCTCGCGCTGCCACCGAAGCCGGCGCTCCGGTCAACGTCACTGCCGGTAAGTCGCTGTACAGCGCCAGCGGCACCCGCCTCGCGGCAGTGTACCGCGTTTCGGCCGATGGCCGGATCCAGGTCATCCTCGATGGCAAGCTGGTCACCGTCCCGAATGCCACGCTGTCGGACGTGAACGGCAAGATCACCACCAGCCTGACCAAGTCGGAGCTGCTGCGCACCGCGCGCTGAGCTTGGGATCACCCGTTAGGGAAGGGGCGGCGCGCGAGCGTCGCCCTTTTTCTTTGCCGCCGGCAGCTTTTCGCCTGTGGCCAGTTCGGGCGGCCAGTTCGGGCGGCCAGTTCCGGCAGCTAGGTCGGGTCGCTGATCACGGCTGGATCGATGCGCCGAATCCACGGGGCATTCTTGGCGAGGTTGTGGTACATCACGCCCAGCGACGTACTGAGTTGCGCGATCTGTTGCTCGTCCAGGCCAAGGAAGATACGATCGGCGTTGGCGCGGGCGACTTCGGCCGCCCGGTTGAGCAGCGGTTCCGCAGCCGGGGTGACGTAGACGGCCCGCGCCCGGCGGTCGTCCTCGCGTTCGCGGCGTTCCAGCAATCCGTCGGCGCAAAGCCGGTCGATCAGCCGGCCCGCGGATGCTTCGGACATCTCCAGGATTTCCGCGATCGACCGCTGGGTGGAGCCGGGCCGGCGGGCGACGACGGCAATCAGACCCCACTGCGAGCGGGTGATGTTGATATCGCTGAGCCGCCGATCGAAGTCGCTGCGGAGCAGGCGCGCCAGCACCGAGATGCGGATCGCGATTTCCTGCTTCACCTGGCTGTCGGTGTCCGTGGCGTCGAGATCGGCGATGGCGGTGCCTTTCGGTTTGGCCTTGTCCGGCCCCGGCCCTCTGTTCCCGGCCCTGTCTGGTGCTATAGGGCCGGGCGGCGCGCTGTGCATCACGGTTTTGGCGGTCGTGCCAGGCTGGATCACACGCGCTCGATGATCATCGCCGGAGCCATGCCGCCGGCGGCGCACATGGTGATCAGGGCATAGCGGCCGTCGGTGCGCTCCAATTCGTCGAGCGCGGTGCCGATCAGGATCGCACCGGTCGCGCCGATCGGATGGCCCAGGGCAATCGAGCCGCCGTTGGGGTTGACCTTGGCGCGGTCGAGATCGAGGTCGCGGATGAATTTCTCGACCACGACGGCGAAAGCCTCGTTGATTTCCCAGACGTCAATGTCGTCCTTGCTCAGGCCGGCGCGGGCGAGGACCTTTTTCGCGGCGGGGACGGGGGCATTCAGCATCAGGGTCAGGTCGTCACCCATGTTGGCGGTGGCAACGATGCGGGCGCGGGGCTTGAACCCGTGGCTTTCCGCGTATTCCTTGGACGCGAGGAGAATGCCGGCCGCGCCATCGACCACGCCGGAGGAAATGCCGACGTGGTGGATCGGCTTCACCTCGACGCCGGGATAGATCTGGTTGACCAGCTCGACATAAGTCTTGCCGTCTGGCTGAGACGGCATGTTGTAGAACATCTCGAACGCCGGCTTGAGCTGGGCCAGGCCTTCGGCGGTCGTTTCGGGGCGGGGATATTCCTCGTGATCGAGGATCACCGCGCCGTCGTCGCCTGTCACCGTGATCGTGGAACCGGCGAAGCGGCCTTCCTTGAGCGCGACATCGGCGCGGCGCTGGCTTTCGACGCCGAACGCTTCGAGTTCGGCGCGCGTGATCCCCTCGATCGCCGCGATCGCATCGGCGGCGATGCCCTGGTTGGTCTGCGGATGCTTGGCCTGGAGCCGCTGGTTGCCGACGCCCATGCCGCCGCCGCTGAGCCCGGCCTCGCGCATTTTCATGCCATAGGCGTTGACGTAGGACAGCATCTCGGTTCCGCCGGCGATGACCAGGTCTTCCATTCCGGCCATGATCTGCGCCGCGCCCAGTGCCACCGCGGTGATCCCGCCGCCGCAATAGCGGTTCAGGCTGACGCCGCTGACCTTCTGGCTGAACCCGGCATCGACCGCGGCCATCCGGCCCATCGCGCCGCCTTGCAGGCCGAGCGTGGCCGATGTGCTCCAGATGACGTCGTCGACGTCTTCGGTGTTGAGGTCGTTGCGCTCTTTCAGCGCGGTGAGCACCGTGGCGGTCAGGTGTTCCGGGTGCATCTGCGAGAGCGCACCCTTGCCCATTTTGCCGATGCCTCGCGGGGTCCGGACAGCGTCGATGATGTAGGCTTCGGCCACGGGAAATCTCCTAAGGTCTGCTCGCGTCCGCTGTTGCGGAGTGGCGGGGATTTGGCAATTCGCCGGACGGCCGGGGCAGTCAAATCGCCGTGTGCATCGCCGCGGCGATTGGCAGCGGCCCGAACCGAACATCCATTCCGGCTACTCAGGTAGTATGCGGCGCTTCCCGCGACAATGTCCGACGTGACAGGTTGACGGGACCCGGCGTCTTGTCGACAGCAGGGGCAGGGCATTCGAGCGAAGGACTGGCATGACGCAACCACGGGCAAGCGACGGCGCGGCAAGGCCCGGGGCCTTCTCTCCGCTGCGCTTTCCGACGTTCAGGCGGATATGGATCACCAGCCTGTTCTCGAACTTCGGCCAGCTGATCCTCGGGGTCGGCGCGGCGTGGGAAATGACCAAGCTCAGCGACGATCCCAGCATGGTCGCGTTGGTCCAGACCGCGCTGATGCTGCCGTTGATGCTCGTCGCGGTCCCGGCGGGCGCGGTTGCGGACATGTTCGACCGCCGCAAGATCGCGATGACCGGGCTGGCCTTTTCGAGCGTTGCCGGCGTGGTGCTGACCGGGCTGGCGTTCGCCGGGATGACGACCCCGTGGTTGCTGCTCGGGTTCTGCTCGCTGATCGGCGCGGGCGTAGCGCTGTATGGGCCGTCGTGGCAGTCGTCGATCAGCGAACAGGTTTCCGAAGCGCACTTGCCGGCGGCGATCGGGCTGGGCTCGATCAGCTACAACCTCGCGCGCAGCTTCGGCCCGGCGCTCGGCGGGCTGGTCGTCGTGGCCTTCGGGGCCAAGGCGGCGTTCGGGATCAACGCGACGTTCTATATCCCCCTGCTGATCGCGTTCCTGCTGTGGCGGCGCAAGCACGTCCCTTCGCGCCTGCCGCCGGAGCGAATCGACCGGGCGATCGTCTCGGGCGCGCGGTATGCGCTCCATTCGCCGCCGATCCGCACCGTGCTTGCCCGCGCGTTCCTGTTCGGACTGGCCAGCGCCGCCTATGTCGCGCTCGGGCCGCTCATCGCCCGCGATCTGCTCCACGGCGATGCCGCGACGTACGGCATCATGCTGGGCGCGACCGGCGTCGGGGCGGTGATCGGGGCGCTGATGATCAGCGACTTGCGTGAACGGTTTTCGGCTGAAGCCGCGGTGCGGCTGTTCGCGCTCGGCACCGGCCTCGCGATGGCAGTCGTCGGGCTCAGCCAGAGCCTGGTGCTGACGTGCGCGGCGTTCTTTGTCATCGGACTGTGCAACATGACCACGGTCTCGCTGCTTAACGTCGGGGTGCAGCTGTCGTCGCCGCGCTGGGTGACCGCGCGGGCGCTGTCGCTGTATTCGTCGGCGCTGACCGGCGGCATCGCGATCGGCGCGTGGATGTGGGGCGAGGCGACCGCGCACCTGGGCGTGTCCCATGCGCTGATCCTCTCCGGGTTCGCCGTGCTGGCGACCAGCTTGGCCGGGTTCTTGATCCCCCTGCAGGACGATCGCGAGGTCGACACCGAATCGGTGGGCCTCGCGAACGAAGTGGCAGTCGGCTTGGCCCTGACGATGCGGTCGGGCCCGATCGTGGTCGAGATCGAATACAGCGTCGATCCCGACGAGGCGCGGCAGTTCTACGCCGTAGCCCAGAAACTGCAGCGCGTGCGCAAACGTAACGGCGCGTTCGAATGGTCGATTTCGCGCGACATCGCCGACCCCGCGTTGTGGGTCGAGCGCTATCACTGCCCGACCTGGGGCGATTATCTGCGGCTGCGCGATCGCTACACCCAGGCCGAGCTCGATCTCCAGACCGAGGTCGATACCTTTAATCGTTCGGGCCGTGGGATGCGCGTGCGACGGATGCTGGAGCGGCCTTACGGCTCGGTCAGGTGGAAGGCCGACAGCCCGGATCCGGTGATTGGCACGATCGGCTACATCGGCCCGTAACTTTATCGCCCCGGCGCTCTTGCGAGGCGCTGCGCAATCGTTCAGCACACGCCCCGTGAGAGCCCGCGGAGGCGGCCAGGGAGAGTGATGTGACGACAGCTAAGAAGTATCGCGTAATCCAGTGGGCAACCGGCAACGTCGGCAGCCGGGGCCTGCGCACGGTAATCGAGCACCCGGAAATGGAGCTCGTCGGGCTGTGGGTCAGCTCGGCCGCCAAAGTCGGCAAGGACGCTGGCGAACTCGCCGGGATCGCCCCGATCGGCATCAAGGCCACCAACGCCGCCGCCGATCTGATCGCGCTTGACGCCGATTGCGTCCTGTACATGCGCCAAGGCATCGATTGGGACGAGGTTTGCGCGATCCTCGAATCGGGCAAGAACATCACGACGACGCGGGGTGAATTCCACAATCCCGGCATGATGGACCAGGCCGCGCGCGTCCGCGTCGAGGAAGCGTGCCGCAAGGGCGGCACCTCGGTCTATTCGACCGGGTCGAGCCCGGGCTTCAGCACCGAGGCCCTGCTGATTCCGCTGCTGTCGATGCAGCGCCGGCTGGATTGCATCACGATCGACGAGTACGGCGACGTTTCCAGCCGCAACTCGCCCGAAATGCTCTTCCAGATCATGGGCTTCGGCAGCGAGATGGGCCCGTACGATCAACGCCGCGCCGATCACCTGAAATACGACTTCGGCAATTCGCTCGCCGTCATCGCCGATGCGATCGGGCTGTCGTTCGACGAGATCCAGGGGTTCGGCGAGCTATCCCCGGTGACCGAGGACATCCACATCGCGGCCGGCACCATTCCCAAAGGCACCGTGGGCGCGATGCGCACGACGATCACCGGGATGCACAAAGGCCGGCCGGTGCTGCGCTTTCGGGCCAACTGGTACGCGTCGACCAAGATCGAGGCCCAGGACTGGAACTTGCGCGGTTCGGGCTGGCGCGTGGTGATCGAGGGCGACGCGCCGATGAACTTCGAGATCACCTATCCCGATATGTCGGCCGAGGACTATGCCGCATTCACGCCGGGGCTGACGGCACACCGCGCGGTCAATGCGATCCCGGTGGTTTGCGCTGCCGCCCCGGGGATTCGTACGACGGTGGACCTGCCGCAGATCATTCCGCACTTCGTTCGCTAGCGGGCGGCAATCCGCTTCGCCACCGCGATCAGCCGCTGCGCCTGGTCAAGGTGGAGCAGTTCGGCCATCTTGCCATCGATCCGGATGGCGCCTTTGCTGGCGTTCTCAGGCAGCGCGAACGCGGCGATGACCGCAGCGGCCCAGGCGAGTTCTTCCGCACTGGGCGAGAACACCGCGTTGGTTGGGGCGATCTGGTCGGGGTGGATCAGCGACTTGCCGTCGAACCCGAACAGCAGGCCTTGCTCGGCCTCGCTGCGGAATATGGCGAGGTCGCGGAACTCGTTGCAGACGCCGTCGAGGATGGCGATCCCGTTGGCCCGGGCCGCCGCGACGGCCAGGCTCAGGATCGGCAGGAACGGCGTGCGTTCGGGGGTCAGGCGCGCGCGCATTTCCTTGGCGAGGTCGTTGGTGCCCATGATCCACAGCGACAGCCGCGTATCGGCAGCCCTTGCGGCGATCCTGTCGAGCCGGGCGACCGACGCGCACGTTTCGATCATCGCCCACACCTGCAGCGCGGCCGGCGCATCCCCCAACGCGGCCTCGTAGCGGTCGATGTCCTGCGGACTCGATACCTTCGGCACGAGCACGGCATCGGCGCCTGATCCGGCAATCGCGGCGAGATCGGCCGCGCCCCATTCGGTATCGATGCCATTGGCGCGGATCGCCACCTCGCGCATCCCGAACCCGCCTTCGCGCACGGCAGCCACGGCCGCGGCTCGGGCTTCGGCTTTCATCTCGGGCGCGACGGCGTCCTCGAGATCGAGGATCACCACATCGCACGGCAGGGTCCGCGCCTTGATGATAGCCTTGGGATTGGACGCCGGCAGATAGAGTGCGCTGCGGCGGGGGCGTTGCTCGTGGCTGAAGTGGGTCATGGTTGCCGTCTGTGAAATTTGCGAAAGGCGCGGTCAAGCGGGTGACGCGGGAACGGGCGCTGCCTATGGAGGGTTCAGGCGCCGGGTCGGGATGCAGGGATCGTCAATGAACAAGCTTACGCCGACCGTCCCCGCGGACGGGCGTGACGATAACGACAAGGGCGTGTCCCCGTCCGTCTGGCGATTCGCCAGGGCGACGCGGGCGCATGTCGTCGTCGATGCAGCCGCCTATTTCGACCTGATGCAGGACGCGTTGCTTGGCGCGCGGCAGCAGATCCTGATGATCGGCTGGGATTTCGACACGCGCATCCGCCTGGGGGGCGGGCGGCGCTGGTGGAACCTGCCGCGCAAGGGTCGGTTTCCGGCGCGGCTGGGGGCGCTGATGGTCTGGCTGGTCCGCCAGCACGAGGGCCTTGAAGTTCGCGTGCTGAAATGGAACTTCGGCGCGCTGAAATTCGTCCTGCGCGGGACGATGATCCTCGATCTCTATCGCTGGTGGCGTCAGCCGCGGATCGATTTCAAGTTCGATTCCGCCCATCCGCTCGGCTGTTCGCACCATCAGAAAATCGTGGTGATCGACGATACGTTCGCGGTTTGTGGCGGGATCGACATGACGTCGGACCGGTGGGACACCCCGGATCATGCCGAAAACGACCCCCGCCGCCGCCGTCCGAACGGCAAGCCCTACGGCCCCTGGCACGACCTCACGATGTTGCTCGAAGGGCCGGCCGCCCGGGCGCTCGGCGATCTGGGGCGCGCTCGCTGGGCCGCCGCGGGCGGGGCGCCGCTCGCCCCTTGCGAACCCAGGCCCCATAGCCCGTGGCCGAACAAGCTGACCGCCGAGTTCACCGACGTCGAGATCGGCATTTCCCGCACCCGCGCGGCTTATGGTCAGGCTCCGGAGGTCGAGGAGATCGAGGAACTGTTCGCCCTCCATATCGCCCGGGCCAAGCGCTTCATTTACGCCGAGAGCCAGTACTTCGCGTCGCGGCGCATCGCCGAGGCCATCGGGTTGCGCGTCGCCGAACCCGATCCGCCCGAAATCGTTCTGGTCAACCCGCTGAGCGCCGATGGGTGGCTCGAACAGGCGGCGATGGATGGCGCGCGCGTGCGCCTGCTGCATGCGATCGGCGAGCGCGATCACCAGCGGCGGTTTCGCATCTTCGTGCCGTATGCCGCACACGGGACGCCCATCTATGTCCACGCCAAGCTCATGATCGTCGACGACGAAATCCTGCGGATCGGGTCGGCGAACATGAACAACCGCTCGATGGGGCTGGATACCGAATGCGATGCGTTCATCGATGCGGCCCGGCCGGGTAACGCCCATGCCGTGGAGCCGATCAGGCGTTTGCGGCATACCTTGCTGGCTGAGCATTGCGGCGTGGAACCAAGCGACGTTTCCGGGCTTTTGGAAACGCACGGGTCGATGGCGGGGATGATTGAAGCACTGGCGGCTTCAGGCACCAAGCCGCGCAAGCGGCTCGCGCCTTTCACCTTGCGTCCGCTGGCGGATGCGGAGAAAGCGGTTGCAGATAGCGCGTTGCTCGATCCCGAACGGCCCGGTGAACTGTTCGAGCCGATGGGCGGGAAGCGCGGATTGTTCAGGCGTGGCGGGATCCTCCGCCGCCCTCGCTGAGGAGCTTAATACGGATGGCTAATCACGATCATGCCGATCAGGACAACGGGCCCTTGGCGAAACTGCCTGTGCCCGAAGACGTGCAGGAAGCGATCCGCACCCTGATCCGCTGGTCGGGTGACGACCCTGAGCGCGAGGGCCTGATCGATACCCCGGCCCGCGTCGGCCGCGCGTGGAAGGAATACTGCCAGGGCTATGGCGAAGATCCGGCGATCCACCTGAGCCGTGTGTTCCACGAGGTCGGCGGCTATGACGAGGTCGTGCTGCTCAAGGACATCCCCTTCCAGTCGCACTGCGAGCACCATATGGCGCCGATCATCGGCAAGGCGTCGATCGCCTATCTGCCGAAGGATCATGTGGTCGGGATCTCGAAGCTCGCGCGCGTCCTCAACGGCTTCTCGCAGCGTCTGCAGATTCAAGAGCGCCTGACCGCCGAAGTCGCCCAATGCATCTGGGATAACCTCAAGCCCCAAGGCGTCGCGGTGGTGATCGAGGCGCAGCACGGCTGCATGACCGGCCGCGGCGTTCGCACCGCCGGCGTCGGCATGATCACCAGCCGCCTGATGGGCGTGTTCCTCGACGATCAGTCGAGCCGCAAGGAAGTGCTCAGCCTGATGGGCTACTGATCGGCTTTGCCTCCGGCCGCGGCTGAAGGCATAGGCGGGGCGATGGCCGACAGTACGCCTATCCCCGAGCGCGCTCGCGCTGCGATCAGGACCTTCCTGACGCCTGGGCCGCGCATGGTCGACGAGTTCGAGTGCATCGCCTCGATCTTGCTGGCGATCCTGTTCGCGCACCTGATCGGCGCCAAGACCGTCGCCTGGGCGGCATTTACCGCGTTGGTGCTGATGCGCGGGCACGTCTACCAGACAATGCTGCGCGCCGTGATGCGGATCATCGGGACGAACGCTGGGGCGGCGCTTGCACTGCTCATCGTGCCTTACGCTGCCGCGTCGCTGCCTTTGGCCATGGTCGCTGCGGGAGTCGTCGGCGCGGGCGCGATGTACGCGACGCTCACCGGCAAGCGCTCGTACGCGTGGCTGCTGTTCGGCCTGACTTACGAGATGCTGTTGCTCGACAAGCTCGAGCATCCTGGCGTGGACATGAAGGCGCTGGCGCACAATCGCCTGGTGGAGGTCTGGGCGGGGACCGTGGCCTGCCTGTGCGTCAGCCTCCTGTCCACGCTGACGGCGCGGCGGCGCTGGCCCGCAGCAGCAGTGCCCGAGCCCGAGCGGCTAGGTTGGCATCCGCACGCCTTGCGTCACGCCGCGCAAGCGGGCGTCGCGCTGGCCCTGTTGCCGGTCGTGAGCATCTACCTCGGGCTGCCCGAAATGTGGCAGGCGAGCGTCACGGTGATGGCGGTGATGATCGTGCCGGCGGCCAGCATCGGCCACAGCGCGTTTCAGCCGGTCAATCGCCGGATCCTGCTCCGGACCGTGGGGTGCCTGGCTGGGGCGCTGCTGGCGGGAGCGATCGTGTTGCTGGCGCAAGGGTCGGTGCCGGTTCTGATCGCCGGGACCTGCCTCGGCGTGCTGATCGGCCGCCACATCGAGAACGCGGGAACCCGGCTGACCTACCTGGGATTGCAGTTCACCCTGGCGATCCTGGTGGTGCTGGTGCCCGACAATTACGCGGACGCCCATGTCGCACCGGCGCTGGACCGGCTGCTGAGCATCTTCGTCGGAATGGCGGTGCTGGAGCCAGTGCTGCTGCTGTGGCACGCCATCGCGCGGCGCGTGGAAGCGAAGGGACCCGAGCACGCGGACGCGCCCGGGTCCGGATCCGGATCCGAATAGCTTAAAGCTGCCCGAGCATGTGCTCCGCCGAGCTGACCTTGAAGTCGCCCGAGGCTTCGATGTTGAGCTGCTCGATCACGCCGTCGTTGACGATCGCCGACCAGCGGCTGCCGCGCTGGCCAAGCCCGAAGCCCGAACCGTCCATAGTCAGGCCCGTCGCCTGGGCGAGGTCACCGTTGCCGTCGGCGAGCATGGTCACGTCGCTCGATCCGCTGGACTTGCCCCATGCGCCCATCACGAAGGCGTCGTTGACCGCGGTGCAGGCAATCTCGTCGATGCCCTTGGCCTTGAGCTCGGCTGCCTTCTCGACGAAGCCCGGGAGGTGCTTGGCCGAGCACGTCGGGGTGAACGCGCCGGGGACCGAGAACAGCGCCACGCGCTTGCCCTTGAAATAGTCGCTGGCCTGGACGCCCTCGGGGCCGTTCTCGGTGGCTTTCGTGAGCTTAACGTCGGGTAGCTTGTCGCCGATTGCGATCGTCATGGGTGTTATCCTTCCGTGCATTTTGAAATTGGGTGTCGCGCTGGTTCTATAGCGCTCGCAGTCTGCCGGGCAACCGGCCAGAATGGGTGGATAGGTGCCCGGCCGGACTGTGCTGCCGGAGGTGCAGACCGTGCGCTCGAACAACTCAGCGTGGTGATGGCCAAGGCTATGGCCAGGGCCATCTGTGGCTCAACTGCAACGAGCTGAAGATGGTGGCGGTCGGCCTGGCCGATGCCTACGGCGAAGCACCGCTCGTCGCGGCCGCGGAGCAACTGCTGGACGGCGGCAGTGCGGGGCAGTTCGCCTACGCGCGGCGGCGTTGAGCGGCGGCGTTGAGCGGAGGTGTGCAGCAGATATAAAGACTTCTTTATATTTGCCACCGGAGGAGCGAGGCGATAAGGGCGGCGCAGCTTTGCGTCGCCTTTTTCTCGTTTGCGGGAGCGGGCGCGCCTCTCAGGATCAGGAGCCTTTCGCGTGGCCACAATGCTCGACACCTCGAACGATTACGTGATCGCCGACATCGGCCTGGCCGACTTCGGCCGTGCCGAAATCGCTATCGCCGAAACCGAAATGCCCGGCCTGATGGCGCTGCGCCAAGAGTTCGGCGCCTCGCAGCCGCTGAAGGGCGCGCGGATCACCGGCTCGCTCCACATGACGATCCAGACCGCCGTGCTGATCGAGACCCTCGTCGCGCTCGGCGCCGACGTGCGCTGGGCGACCTGCAACATTTTCTCGACCCAGGACCACGCCGCGGCCGCGATCGCCGCCTCGGGCGTGCCCGTCTTCGCGATCAAGGGCGAAAGCCTGGCGGACTACTGGGACTATGTCGGCCGTATCTTCGACTGGGATACTGACGGTTCCGGCGAAACGACCGCCAACCTGATCCTCGACGACGGCGGCGACGCCACGATGTTCGCGCTGTGGGGCGCGCGCGTCGAAGCCGGCGAGCCGCTGTTCGAGCCGGGCAATGCCGAGGAAATCGAGTTCGTTCGCGCACTGAACGCGTTCCTCAAGGCGCGTCCGGGCTACCTGAGCAAGTCGGTCAAGGCGATCCTGGGCGTCTCCGAAGAGACCACCACCGGCGTCCACCGGCTTTACCAGCTCGCCAAGGAGGGCAAGCTGCCGTTCCCGGCGATCAACGTGAACGACAGCGTGACCAAGTCGAAGTTCGACAATCTGTACGGCTGCAAGGAATCACTGGTCGACGCGATCCGCCGCGCCACCGACGTCATGCTGGCCGGCAAGGTCGCTTGCGTCGCCGGCTTCGGCGATGTCGGCAAGGGCTCGGCCGCGTCGCTCCGCAACGGCGGCGCGCGGGTGCTCGTGACCGAAGTCGATCCGATCTGCGCGCTGCAGGCGGCGATGGAAGGCTATGAGGTCGTGACGATGGAAGACGCGGTCAGCCGCGCCGACATCTTCGTGACCGCGACCGGCAACGAGGACGTGATTACCGCCGAGCACATGAAGTCGATGAAGAACATGGCCATCGTCTGCAACATTGGCCACTTCGACAGCGAAATCCAGATCGCGGCGCTCGACAACTACAAGTGGAGCGAAGTGAAGCCCGGCACCGACCTGGTCGAGTTTCCGGATGGCAAGCAGATCATCATCCTCGCCAAGGGCCGCCTGGTGAACCTGGGATGCGCCACCGGCCACCCCAGCTTCGTGATGAGCTCCAGCTTCACCAACCAGGTTCTGGCGCAGCTCGAACTGTTCGAGCGCAACGCGGAATACGGCAACAGCGTCTATGTCCTGCCCAAGCACCTCGACGAGAAAGTCGCCGCGCTGCACCTCGAAAAACTGGGAGTCAGGCTCACGACGTTGAGCAAGAAACAGGCCGACTACATCGGCGTGCCGGTCGAGGGCCCGTTCAAGCCTGCGCATTACCGCTATTGATCGCTGCGTCGTCCCGGTTCTGGCTGCCTTCGCGAATGCGGGAGAGCCGGGACGACGATGATTTCCAACGGATATACGGGCCGCTCCGGTTGTAATCCCCCGCGCACCCGCATAGCCAAGGGCGATGCTGCTCACTCAGACTGCCCTCGTGCTGATCGGCCTGCTGCTGGCGGCCTGGACGCTGGTGGCCGGGTGGGCGATCCTGAGTGCCCGGGCGCGTGAGCGGCGGGCCGAGGCGGGCCAGCGCCATGCCCGCCGGCTGGCGCGGATGGTGGACGAATCACCGGCGCTGCCGCTGCTGGTTCGCACCGACGGCAAGATCGAGGCACCGCCCAAGCTGGCGAAGTGGCTCGGCCTCGATTTCGTGCCGCAATTCCTCACCGAACTCGATGGCGGCGGCGATGAAGGCGGGCCGAATGGCGGGAAAGGTGGTGGCCTGACCGCCGACCAACTCACCGAGCTGACCGAGGCGGTGCGCCGCACGCAAAAGACCGCCGCGCCGTTCCGCATGGTCGCGACCCCGCGCGGCTCGACGCGCAGCCTGGCGCTGCGCGGTCACCTGGCCGATCCGCAAGTCTCGCCGGGCGGCGCGGCGCTGGTCTGGGTGTTCGATTTCAGCGACAGCGAGAGCGAACTGGTCAAACTGCGCTCCGACGCGGCGCGGGCGCGTGGCGATTTTGCCGCGCTCGTCGGACTGATCGAAGCCGCGCCGATGCCGATGTGGTTCCGTGGGCCCGACGGCGCGCTGCAACTCGTCAACTCCGCCTACGTTCGCGCGGTTGGCGCTGGCAGCGCCGAAGCCGCGGTCGATACGCAAGCCGAACTCGTCGAGACGGTCGATGGCCTCACCGCCGCGCAAGTTGCATTGCAGGCGGCGGGCCGGCACACCCCGATCGAGCGGATGGTCGCAGCGACGATCGGTGGCCAGCGCCGGGCCTTGCGGGTCAGCGACCTGCCGCTGGGGGACGAAGGCATCGCGGGTTACGCCGTCGACGTCGAGGAGATGGAAGAGCTCGCCCGGTCGTTCCGCGCGTTCCGCGACGCGCAGCGGGCGATGCTCGATCAGCTTTCGGCCGGGGTCGCGCAATTCGACGCGAAGCGGCAACTCACGTTCGCCAATCAGCCCTTTCAGCGAGTGTTCGGGCTCGGTCCGGGCGTGATGCTCAACCCGCCCCCGTTCGAGCGCTTCCTGGACATCGCGCACGAGGCGGGACGGGTGCCCGAGGCGCGCGATTTCCCCGCCTGGCGACGCGAGAAAGCGCATTGGTTTGGGGCCAGCGTCGCCCAGGAAGAAGCGTGGCCGCTCGGCGGCGGCACGCATTTGCGGGTCGTGGCCCAGCCGATGCCCGACGGTGGCTTGTTGATGATCGCCGAAGACCGCAGCGAGCAGCTGCAACTTTCGGCCGCGCGCGACACGATGCTGCGGACCCGCGCGGCGACCTTCGACAGCCTGTTCGAATCGATCGCGGTGTTCACCCCCGATGGGCGGATGCAAATCTGGAACCGGCGGTTCGCGGCGGATTGGGGCCTCGACAGCGAATTCCTCGACACCCATCCGCGGATCGATGCCTTGCTCGAGCGGATCGGCGCCCGGTTGAAGCGTCCGCCGCAAGCGCGCGGGGTGGGCGACGTGGTCCGGGCTGCGACGCTGGACCGCAAGCAGAAGAGCGGACGGGTTAACCTTGCCGACGGGCGGACGCTGGAGTTCGCCGGCGTGCCGCTGCCCGATGGCAACGGGCTGCTCACGGTCCTCGACATTACCGATTCGCAAAAGGCCGAGGAAGCCCTGCGCGAGCGCAACGCCGCGCTGATCGAGACCGATGCGCTGAAGACGCGGTTCCTCGCCAACATGTCGTACGAATTCCGGACGCCGCTGACCTCGATCGGCGGGTTCGCCGAATTGCTCGAAGCCGGCATCGGCGGCGAGTTGTCCGAACAAGGCCGCGAGTACGTCGCCGCGATCCTGGCGTCGGTTCAGCGGCTCGGCGAGCAGATCGAAAACGTGCTCGACCTGTCGCAAAGTGAAGCCGGGATGCTGCCGCTCGCGCGCGAGGACATCGAGCTTTGGCCGTTCGTCACGAAACTCGTCGAAGATCGCGGACCGAAGATCAAGGATGGCGGCCTCACGCTCGACATGCGCGGCGACAACGGGGCAGGGCGCATCTCCGGCGATCCGCGGCGTCTGGCGCGGGCGATCGGCCATGTGCTGGACAACGCGATCGCCGCGACGCCGAAAGGTGGCCGTATCCTCGTCGAGCTCGGACGGACCCGGGACCGGGCGCGAATCGTCATCTCGGACAGCGGGCGCGGAATGGATGCGGCGACGCTGGCGCGGGCGCTCGACGGGCTCAAGCCGAGCGCCGACGGCAAGGCCATCGAACGCCGTCAGGGCCTTGGGCTCCCGCTGGCGCTGCAACTGCTCAATGCGCACGGCGGCACCCTGGAATTGATGTCCGAGCCCGGCCAGGGAACCACTGCGATCATCGAACTGCCGTGAGGGGCGGGCAGGAATCATGACCGCCGACCTCCCCGATCTCGCCGCGATGGAACGGTTTGGACAGGCGATTGCCGAGGAGTTGCGCACGGGCGACGTCGTTGCGCTCTCCGGCGGGCTAGGCGCCGGCAAGACTACGCTGGCCCGCGCGATCATCGCCGCGCTCGGCCACCAGGGCGAAGTGCCATCGCCGTCCTTCGCGATTCTCGAGGTATACGATCCGCCGGCGGTGCGTATGCGGCTGGTCCATGCCGATTTCTATCGGTTGGCCCGGCCCGAGGAGGCCGAGGAGCTTGGCCTCGACGATTACCGCGAGGGCGCCGCGCTGCTCGCCGAGTGGCCGGAACACGCTGGCGGCTTCGCCCATGAGCCAGGCTGCCTTTCGGTCACGCTTGAAGTTGCGGACGAGGGGCGGATCGCCATTGTCGAAGGCAGGGCGGATTGGCTAGGGCGCATGCCATGTCCTTAGCCGATAGCTCCCTAGACCTGCCCGCCGGCGTCGAACCGTTTCTCGCTGCCGCTGGATGGGGCAATGCGGCCGTCGAGCCACTGGCCGGCGACGCTTCGTTCCGCCGCTATTTCCGTATTCGCAAGCCGGATGGCCGTAGTGCGATGCTGATGGATGCCCCGCCGCCGAACGAGGACCCCGCGCCATTCCTGCGCGCCGCGAAGTGGCTCGACGGTAACGGCATGCGCGCGCCGCGCATCCTGGCCGAGGACGCCGCGCGTGGCCTGGTCCTCCTCGAGGACTTTGGCGAGGCGCGAATGCGCGATTACCTCGACCAGTGGCCCGGCGACGAGCGTGAGGTCTATCGCACTGCAGTCAACGCCCTGGTCGAACTGCATCGCCTGCCGCCGGGGCCTTTCTTAGACTATTCGATGAGTGAGTATCAGCGTGAGGCGCGGCTGCTGCTCGAATGGTATTGCCCGGCGCAGAACCTTTACGTCGATGCGGCGGGGTATACCGCGGCGTGGCAGCAGACCCTCAGCCCGATGCTCCCGCGCCAGCGCCCGGGGCTGACGGTGCTGCGCGACTACCATGCCGAAAACATCATGCTGCTGGGCTCGCTCGAAGAGCAGGGCCTGCTCGATTTCCAGGACGCGCTGGTGGGGCATGCGGCATACGACCTCGTCTCGTTGCTGCAGGACGCCAGGCGCGATGTCTCGGCCGAGCTGGAGGCGGAAATGTTCGACCATTACGTCCAGGCAACGGGTGTCGCGGCGGATGAATTCCTGGCGGACTACGCGCGCCTGGGGGCTCAGCGGAACGCCAAGATCGTCGGGATCTTTGTGCGGTTGTGGAAGCGCGACGGCAAGCCGCGCTACCTCGATCTGATCCCGCGGGTCTGGCGGCTGCTCGAACGTGACCTCGCGCATCCTGCGTTGGCGCCGGTCGCGCGGTGGTTCGATGCGAACATCCCCATCGAACTGCGCGAAGCGGGTGGGGGCAGTTACGCCGCATGACCGGGGTTCCGGCAAAAATTCGGCCCCTCGCCAGCGATACCGCGATGGTGATGGCCGCGGGGCTCGGCAAGCGGATGCGTCCGTTGACCGCCACCCAGCCCAAGCCTCTGGTCCGCGTCGCCGGGCGGCCGCTGATCGACTACAGCCTCGATCACCTTGCCGCGGCCGGAGTGGCGAACGCGGTGGTCAACGTCCATTATCTCGCCGACGCGCTGGAGGCGCATCTCGCCAACCGCGTAGCGCCGCACATCACGATCTCCGATGAGCGCGCGCTGCTGCTGGAGACCGGGGGGGGCATGGCTCGGGCCTTGCCCCATCTGCCCGATCCGTTCTTCTGCCTCAACAGCGACAATATCTGGCTCGACGGCCCGCGCGACGTGTTTCGCGAGCTTTCCGACGCGTGGCGGCCGGACCAGATGGATGCGCTGTTGCTCGTGGTCTCGCACAAGCAGGCCCACAATTTCACCGGCGAGGGCGACTTCCACCTTGGTCCGGACGGGCTGATTAGCCGGCGCCGGCCAGGCCGGATTGCCCCGTTTGTCTACACCGGGATCCAGCTCGTTTCGCACCGTCTGCTGCGCGACGCGCCCGACGGAGCGTTCTCGACCAATGTCTTCTGGCAGCGAGCAATCGAGGAAGGGCGGCTGTTCGGTATGATCCACACCGGCGAGTGGTTCGAGGTGGGCGACCCTCAGTCCATTGCGCCGACCGAGGCCTGGCTGACCCGTGCCTGATCCGTCCCCCGCCGCACCGAGGGGGCCGCAAGTCTATTCAATCGCCGCGCACCGGGGTTTCGCCGATGCGCTCGTCGCCGGCCTGATCCCGCGTTACGCCGAGGCGGACGTCGGGCTCGCCCGGCTGACTTTGCTGCTGCCGAGCCAGCGCGCCGCGCGGACCGTGACCGAGGCGTTCGTGCGCCTGGTGCAAGGCGGCATGCTGCTGCCACGAATGGCGGTGGTCGGCGATCTCGACCTCGACGAGACGCTGGGGCCGCTGCTCGATCCGCTGCTGGGCGGGGCGGAGATTCCGCCCGCCGCTGACCCAACCCGGCGTTGGCTGCGCCTCGCCGAGATCCTCCGCGAAGTCCAAGGCGACGATGGCCCACGCGGGGCGGCGTTGCTGCGTCAGGCGTATGAAACGGGGCGGACGATGGACCGGCTGCTGGTGGAGGGGATCTCGCCCGGCGATCTGTTGTCTGAAGCCGTCGTTGGAGTGGTCGGTGAGCAGGCGGAGCACTGGCGTGCCAGTACCCGTACTTTCCTGACGGTTCAGGCGCTGTGGCTGGCCGAACTTGCCGAACGCGGCGAAGTCGACGGTCCGGCACGGCGCAACCAGCTGTTCGATCACGCGGCGCGGCGCTGGCGGGCGGATCCGCCCGGACATGCCGTGGTGGCCGCCGGCGTGACGAGCGCGTCGCCCGCGTTGGCGCGGCTGCTGCGCGTCGTTTCCGAGCTTGCCCGCGGTGCGGTGATCCTGCCCGACCTCGACCTGGTATTGGATGCCGAGGTCTGGGAGGCGCTCGGAACCGCTGGAAACCCCACTGAGGCGGGCGATCCGCCGTTCGGAAATCACGATGCGGTAACCCATCCGCAATACCACCTTAAGCTGCTGCTAAACCGGATGGGCATCGCCCGCGACGAAGTCCAGGCATGGCACCGCTCGGGGCTTGGGGCCGCGCCGCCTGCGCGCAGCCGGGCGATCTCCAACTTGTTCCTGCCGCCCAAGGCGAGCGCCAGCTGGGTCGACCTTCCCGAGGACCAGCGCCGCCTGGGCGGCGTGCGCCTGATGGAAAGTGCGCATCCGGGCGAGGAGGCGCAAGCCATCGCGATCCTGATCCGCGAGGCGCTGGTGGAACCGGAGAAGCGCGTCGCGTTGGTCACGCCCGATCGCGGTCTGGCCTCGCGCGTGATCGCGCATTTACGGCGTTGGGGGATCGAGGCCGACGACACCGCCGGCGTATGCTTGCCCCAGACCCCGGCGGGACGCGTGCTGCTGTTGCTCGCCGAGGCCGCGGCGGAAGCGGCCGCGCCGGTGCCGCTGATCGCTTTGCTCGGGCATCCGCTGGTACGCCAGGGCGCGGATCGCCCCGCCTGGCTCGAAAAGGTCCGCGCGCTCGATCTGGCCTTGCGTGGCCCCCGACCCGGCTCAGGCCTCACTGCACTTGGCAAGCACGGCGCGAAAATCGATGCTGACTGGTGGGCCGGGATCGAGCACATCCTCGGCCCCGTCCTGGCGCCTCGTGAAGACGCGCCGCTGGCCGAATGGTTCGACCTCCTGATCGCCGCCGGCGAAGAATTTTGCGGCGAGCAGATCTGGGGCGGGCCCGACGGGCGGATGCTTTCGCTGTTCGTCGAGGACTTGCGGCTCGCGGCGCGCGCGGTCGGTTCGGTGATTCCGGCGCGCGACCTGGCGACGGTGCTGCACGACGCGATGAACCGATCGTCGGTGCGCCCGCCGTGGGGCGGCCACCCGAGGGTCCAGATCTACGGCCTGATCGAGGCACGGATGAGCCGGGCCGACCTGGTCATTTGCGGGGCGCTCCACGAAGGCAGCTGGCCCGCTGCGCCCGGCGCCGAAGCACTGCTGCCGCCCGCCGTGCTGCGCCACCTGGGTGTTCCCAGCGGCGAGTTCCGCATCGGTCTTTCGGCGCATGACCTCGCGGCCACGCTCGGCGCGCCCGAAGTGATGCTGAGCTGGGCGCGCCGCGACGCCGCCGGGCCGGTCATCCCCTCGCGCTTCGTGCTGCGGGTCCAGGCGATGCTTGGCGACACGCTCGCCAAAGGGCACCGCGAGAGCACTGCCGGCATGCTCGCGCAAGCGATTGACGATGCCCCCCCGGCTGCGCCTTATCCGCGTCCGCAGCCCGATCCCAGCCCCGAGCAGCGGCTCGTCGCGGTGTCGGCGACCGGGCTCGATCGGCTACGCGGCGATCCGTATCAATTCTACGCGTCGGCGATCCTCGGCCTGAGTTCGCTAGATGCACTCGATTCAGAGCCGAGCGCGGCGTGGAAGGGCCAGACCGCGCACAAGATCCTCGAACTGTGGCACGAGGCCGGCAGTCCGCCCGGCGGGCTGATGCCTATCGCCCGCGACGAACTCGCCAGGATGAGCACGCATCCGTTGATGCGCAGCCTGTGGCAGCCGCGTCTGCTCAAGGCGCTCGAGTGGACCGAGGCGGAGATCGCCCGCCTCGCCGCGCAAGGCCGGACGGTCGCGGCGGTCGAGGCCACAGGCGAGATGATGATCGACGGCATCAAGATCCACGGCCGCGCCGACCGGATCGACCGGCTTGAGGACGGAACATTGGGAATCGTCGACTACAAGACCGGAAGCCCGCCGACCTCGCGGATGGTCCAGGAGGGCTTTGCCCTGCAGCTGGGACTGCTCGGGCTGATCGCACAAGACGGTGGCTTCGCGAAAGCCAAAGGCGAGCCGGCGGCATTCGAGTACTGGTCGCTGGCCCGACAGAAGGCGGCGGAAGGCTTCGGTTACGTCCAGACCCCCGTGCTGACCGAGAAAAAGCGCACCGGCATCCCGCTCGATCAGCTTCTGCCTGAGACCGAGCGCTACCTTCACGATGCGTTGGCGCGGTGGATCAAGGGCCGGGAGCCGTTCACCGCGCGGCTCAATCCCGACTATCCGGGCTATGCCGATTACGACCAGCTGATGCGCCTCGACGAATGGCAATCGCGCGGAGAGGATCCGCTATGAGCGGTCCTGCCCAGATCCATCCGCTCAAGGACAACCAGCGCCTCGCCGTGGCGCCGGAGGACACCGTCTGGCTCAGCGCCTCGGCGGGCACGGGCAAGACCCAAGTGCTGTCTTCGCGGGTGCTGCGATTGCTGCTGCAGCCTCACGTCGCGCCGTCGCAGATCCTGTGCCTGACGTTCACCAAGGCCGGCGCCACCGAAATGGCGGCGCGGATCAATTCCGTTCTGGCCCGCTGGGTTCGGGCCATACCCACCGATCTGGCGACGGAGTTGATCGGGATCGGGGCGGATCACGGTCCCGAGACCCAAGCTCGGGCGCGGACGCTGTTCGCCGCCGTGCTCGATTGTCCCGGCGGCGGGCTGCGCATCGATACCATCCACGCCTTCGCCCAGTGGCTGCTCGCCGCGTTCCCATCGGAGGCCGGGCTGGTCCCCGGCACGCGGCCGATGGAAGACCGGGACCGCGACATCCTTGCCCGCAAGGTCCTGTCCGATTTGCTGCTCGATGCCGAAGCGCGGGGCGAAACCCGGCTGCTCGATTCGCTCGCGGCGCTGTCGCTGCGCATGGCCCCCGACGACGTCGAGCGCTATCTGCTGCGCTGCGCCTCGGCGCACGGCCTGTGGTTCGGCACGGCGAGCTGGACCCCGCCGTTCGCCGGGCGGGTCAACCAGTTGCTCGGACTGCCGGCGGATGCGGACGAGGCCTCCGTCCTGGCGCTGTGCGCCGACGACGTGTTCGATGTCGCCGCGCTGCGGCGCTGCCGGGCGACGTTGTCGGCATGGGACAGTGCCACGGGGCGCGACGGCACGGAGGCGATCGACGCCTGGCTCGCTCAGGATACGGTCGTGCGCGCCGCGGCTCTCGACGATCTTTACCTCGGGCTGTTCACCAAATCGGCGGGCGCGCCCAAGCAGCTGAACAACGTGCTCAAGCGCGATCCCGACTACGAACAGCACATCGGCCGTGTCGGATCGTGCATCGCAGCGATTCGCGAGTTGCGCGGTCAACTCGCGCTCGCGGCTTGGCTTGGCCCCGCGCTCGAACTCGGGCGCGCGTTTGCGCTCGCCTGGAACGAGGCCAAGCAGCGCGAAGGACTGATCGACTTCGACGACCAGATCCGCCAGGCCGCCGAACTGCTCAGTCGCTTGGAGCTGTCCGAATGGATCCGCTACAAGCTGGACCGGCGCTTCGACCACATCCTCATCGACGAGGCGCAGGACACCAACGCCGCGCAGTGGCGGATCATCGACGCGCTGACCGGCGACTTCTTCACCGGGCAGGGCGCGCACGGCGACAAGCTGCGGACGCTGTTCGTCGTCGGCGACTACAAGCAGGCGATCTTTCGCTTCCAGGGCACCAGCCCGGAGAACTTCGAGGCCGCGCGCCGGCGGGTGGAGGAACAGTTGCGCGGGCTGGCCGACAACGCGGCCGAGTTCCGTGACAACGTGCGCGTGCCCCGGCTGCAGCAGCTCGGGCTCGATACCTCGTTTCGCACCGCGCAGCCGGTGCTCGAATTCGTCGACCGGGCGATCGCCCATGTCGGCCACGCCGCGTTCGGGCTGGCGGTGCCGCCCGCCGAGCATCAAGGTGAAGCCCGGCCGGGTTATGTTGCGCTGTGGCGTCCGGTCGGACTGCCGCCAGAAGAGGCCGAAGCGGAGGAGGCCGAAGAAGGTGGCGAGGGCTGGCTCTCGCGCCCCGATCGGCAGATGGCCGAGCTTATCGCCCGGCAGGTCCGCCACTGGATGGAGGACGGTTTCCCGCTGGTGAAAGGCGGAGCCCGCCGTGCCGGGCCGGGCGACGTCATGATCCTGGTGCGCAAGCGCAAGGAGCTGGCCGGGCTTATCATCGCCCGGCTCCATGCCGCTGGAGTGCCCGTCGCCGGCGTCGATCGATTGCGCCTCGGCGCGCCTCTCGCGGTCAAGGATCTCGTCGCCGCGCTGCGCTTTGCCGCGCAGCCGCTCGACAGCCTCAATCTGGCGGCGTTGCTGGTTTCACCGCTGGTCGGATGGTCGCAAGAGCAACTTCTGGAACATGGCTATCGTGAGCGCCGCGCGCCGCTGTGGTCGCACCTTCGGCGCAGTTCGCATCCCGAGGTCGGGGCGGCGCGCGACTTGCTCGACGGGCTGCTCGCCCGCGCCGATTACGAACTGCCGCAAACGCTGCTGCACTGGCTTCTGGTCGGGCCGTGGCAGGGCCGTCGCAAGCTGATCGCGCGGCTCGGCCGCGAGGCCAACGATCCGATCGACGAACTGCTCAACGCCGCCCATGCGTATTCTTCTAGCGCGGTGGCCTCGCTCGTCGGGTTCCTCGCCTGGTTTGATGCCGGCGACGGCGAGCTCAAGCGCGAGGCGGGCAAGAGCGACGGGCTGGTCCGGGTGATGACCGTCCACGGGGCCAAGGGCTTGCAGGCCCCGATCGTGATCCTGGCGGACGCCGCCGGCAACCCTGAGACTTCGCGCGGCTCGGCGCTCGATCTGGCCGAGCCCGTCAGGCGTCCGGGCGAAGATCCGCGCCGCGTTCCGCTGCCGGGCTTGCGCAAGGAAGAGAAGGGCGCCCGCATCATCGC
>JBDSOM010000189.1:0-15137 GCA_039914785.1 Novosphingobium sp. | reverse complement strand
GTAGGACAGCTCCATCAGCGTCAGGCCGCGCTCCGACGACAGCGTCGCCTGGGCGTATGCCCAGCCTTTGCCTTCTTCGCCAATGCGCTCGCTGACCGGGATCTCGACGTTGTCGAGGAATATCTCGGCAAATTCCTCGTCGCCCTGGATCTGGTGGATCGGGCGGACCGAGATGCCCGGCGCTTTCATGTCCATCAGCAGGTAGGTGATCCCGGCCTGCTTGGGGCCGTCGCTGCTGGTGCGGACGAGCAGCAGGCACTTGTCGGCGAACTGGGCCATCGTCGACCAGACCTTCTGACCGTTGACGACATAGACGTCCCCGTCTGGCCGGGTGACGAGCTCGGCTTTGCACTTCAGCGAGGCCAGGTCCGACCCGGCGTTGGGCTCTGAAAAGCCTTGGCACCAGGTTTCGCCTTCGAGGATTTTCGGCAGGTAATGAGCCTTTTGCTCCTCGCTGCCGCATTCCTCTAGCGTCGCGAAGGCGTGGTAGGTCGAGACGAACGACAGGAGCAGGCGCGGACAATCCGCCTGGGCGATCTCTTCGTAGATCACCTTCTGCTCCGCGAGCGAGCGCCCGCCGCCAGGCCACTTCGCCGGCCAGTGCGGGATTGCGTACCCGGCCTTGACCAGCTGCTGAAACCAGGCGCGCTGGGTCTTGACGAAATCGTCCTGCGTGCGGCTCTGCGCGCGCCAGTCCGCGGGCTTGTTGGCATCAAGCCACGCACGAACTGTGCTGCGCAAATCTTCGAGGTGGGTCTGGTCGCTCACGGTCATCCTGGCGCTCTAGAGGTGTGCGCTCGCTGTCAGAACTTTCGTCGGCGAGGTCAAGACTTGTCTGGCTTTGCGCAGGCGCGGGGCGGCGTCAGATCGCCACCTCGATAACGTCGCCGACCACTCGCACCGCAAAGACCTGGATCGGCACCGTGGCCGGCGGGTTCAACGGCTCGCCGGTCTCCAGGTCGAAACGCGCGCCGTGGGTCGGGCAGGAGATCCAGCCGTCGCGCATCCGCCCGCAGTCTAGCGTGGCATAAGCGTGCGAGCATTCGTTGCGCACGGCGAAGATCCGCCCCGCGGTATGACACAGCAGGATCGGCACGCGCCCGACGGTCACCAGCTTCTTCGCCTCGGCGGGAAGCTCGGCCAGCGTCGCCACAGCGATGAAGCTCTTGTCGCTCATGCCGGTGCCTTGGCGGGGGCGAGGCTGGAGCGCAAGTGGCTTGCCCGGCGGGAGCGGCGTGCTAACGGGCCTTGATGCGCACAGGCGCGGGCGGAGCGAACGCGATGGATTTCGAGTGGACCGATGAGCAGCGCGCTTTCCGCGAAAAGCTGCAATCCTTCCTGAAGGCGAACCTGCCCGACGACTGGGAAGCATTTTCGAAGCACGGCCCGGCGTCGCCGGCGCTGACCGAATTCGCGGCCACGTTCTGCCGCAAGCTTGCCGAGAACGGCCTGCTGTTCCCGCACTGGCCCAAGGAGATCGGCGGCGAGGGCCTCGGCCCGTGGGAGCAGCAGATCCTCGCCGAGGTCATGTGGGAATGGGGCGAGCCGCGCGGCGGGCAGTATATGAACGTCAATTGGATCGGCCCGACGGTGGTCCGCTACGGGACCGAGGCGCAAAAGGCGAAGTACCTGCCGCAGATCGCCCAGGGCGAGATGCTGTGGTGCCAGGGCTTTTCCGAGCCCAACTCCGGCTCCGACCTCGCCTCGCTCCGCACCCGAGCAACGCTTGAGGGCGATCATTACCGCGTTACCGGGCAAAAGATCTGGACCTCGTACGCGGGGCTTGCCGACACCTGCTTCCTGCTGACCCGCACCAGCGACGATCGCAAGCGCGGGATCACCATCCTGCTCGTGCCGATGGACACGCCGGGCATCACCGTGCGCCAGATCCCCAGCCTGATCGGCGAGGGCGACATCCACGAAGTGTTCTTCGACGACGTGATCGTACCGGCCACGCAGCGGTTCGGCGAGGAAGGCCAGGCCTGGGAGATCATCTCCTATTCGCTGCAGAACGAGCGGCTGGGCATTCCACGCTATCACCTGGCGCGGGCGGCGCTCGATCGGGCGGTGGGCATCCTCAAGGTCAGCGGCGAGTTCGCTCAGGACGCGGTGAAGATCGAGGCCGCGCGCTGCGCCGCGCTGTGCGAGGCGGCGCGGACCTCGATCTACGCGATCGTTCAGAAACGTGTCGACGGATTGCCGATCGGCGGCGAATCCAGTTCGGCGCGGTTCGCCACGGTCCAATGCGAACGCGCGGTGAGCGAGTTCGTGGTCGAATACGTGCCCGAGGCGCTCGCCGGCGGGTCCGACTATCTCCAGATGCATCACCAGCGCGGGATCGTCGCAGGGATTGCCTCGGGCGCTGCGGAGATCCAGCTCAACATCATTGCGGGCGACGTGCTGCAACTTCCCCGAGAACCCCGATGAAGAAGGAGCCGCGCTGATGCATCTCGCGCTCAATGAAGACCAAACCCAGATCCTCGACTTCGTCGACAGTCTGACCAGGCCGTATGCGACCGTGCCGATGCACGACATCTCGTTCGCGCTGACCAGCGACGCGCTCGACGCCGAACTGGTTGAGGGCGGGTTCCTCGACGTGATGTCGATCGAGGAACTCGGCGCGGTGACCGCCGCGCTCGTCGTGGAAAAGCTCGCCCGGCTGCCGTTCGCAGTGGAGGCGGCGGCGTCCTCGCTGGTCCGCCCGTTGATCGATCCCGAACTGCCGCGGCCGTTGTGCCTCGTCCAGGAGGGGCAGCTGCGCAAGCCAGTGCGGTTCCTGACGCCCGGCGCGACGGTGGTCGTAGTCGGCCCCGCCGGTGTGCGCAGCTTCACCGCGAGCGAGACGGACGTCCGCGCGGCCGGCGACGAAGTGCTGTACGGCTACCCGGTTGCCTACTTGGCCGGCGTCCCGGACGACGCGCGCCACCACGATGTGGCCGCCGCCGAAGTCCTGCGTGCCTGGCGCGTGGCGCTGGCGGCGGAAGCTGCGGGCCTGCTCGGCGCGGCGCTGCAGAGCGTCACGACGTACGTCACCGAGCGCCAGCAGTTCGGCCGGCCGATCGCGACGTTCCAGGCGATCCGCCATCGCCTCGCCGAGAACCAGGTCGCGACGAACGGGGTCTACTGGATGGCGCTGCGGGCCGCCGGAACGGGCGACGCCGGAGACGCCGCACTGGCGGCGCTCCACGCCCAGGAAGCGGCGAAACGGGTCGGCTACGACTACCACCAGTTCCTCGGCGCGATGGGGATGACGCTCGAGCATCCGCTGCACTTGTGGACCTACCGCCTCAAGTTCCTGACCAGTGAACTTGGCGGCAGGGGCGCGAACGCGCTGGCGGCGGCCGAAGCGATCTGGGGCTGACCGACTCAGCGCCGGAAACAGCGGTCACCGCACCGCCGGCATGATCTCTTCGGCCACCCACTGCGTGTAGTCGAAATATTCCTCGATCCCGCTCACCGCGGGGACGGGCAGGCCGCTCATCGTGATGCCCAGCGTCTTGAACCAGTTCAGCCGATCGATCAGCTCCTGCTTGGTCTGGCCGGCGCGCGACGTGGGATCGTCGATCGGGACGTGGCCTTCGCCGAGCCGCCCGGTGGCGAGTCCGTAGAACACGTGGTCGAGCTTCCCTGCATAGTCGGGCTGCGACTTGATGTAGTCGACCTTCTCCGGAATCGCCTCGGGCTTGGTCAGGAACGGCCACCAGCCGGTGCAGTACCGCCCGGCGCGGCGCAGCACCGGGTCCGCATCGCCGCCCAGCCAGAGCGGGAGGTGGGGTTTCTGCACGGGCTTGGGCTCGAACGCGACGTCCTTGAACGAGACGTACTTGCCCTCGAACACCGGATCGTCCTTCGTCCACAGTTCGATGATCGCGGCGAGGTACTCCTCGCACATCGCGCCGCGTTCGTGGAACGGAATGTCGAGGATCTTGAACTCCTCCTCCAGCCAGCCGGCCGCGAACGTGACCATGCAGCGCCCGCCGCTCATCCAGTCGATCGTCGCCAGCGCCTTGGCCGCGACGATCGGGTTCTGCGCGGGGAGGATGGCGATCGACGAGTTGACCATGATCCGCTCGGTCGCGCCCGCGAAATAAGCCATGCCTGCATAAGCGTTGAAATAGAATGGGCCGGACAGCGCAACGTGCGCACGCGGGATGATGTGGTGTTCCGGCACGCAGATCATCGCGAAGCCCAACTGCTCGGCCCATTTCGCCAGGCGGGTCTGGTCCGTGCCGGTAACCTGCATTTCCCAGGGCTGCATCATCGCCTTGATTTGCATCATGTGCGGCATGCTGAATGCGAGTTCCATGGCGATCCTTCCAAACCGATTTTTGCGACCAGACCCTAATCGGCCGCCGGGGGCAACACCGTGGCGGCGGGCGTGCCGATGATCGCCGGGGCGGCACGATTGCGCCTTGATCGCCGCCGTGGAGCGGCCACACTTTGCGCACAAAATTGCGGGATAATGCGGATGGCGAAAGTCGATTGGGCGGGCGGGCTGGCGCCGCAGTACGATTACATGCTCACCGAAAAACCCCAGGATCCCGAGATGCGCGAAAGCGCTTCGATGTGGTTCTTCGACGATAGCGGCGAAATCGGCCTGCCGCGCATCGGCATCGAGGCCCAGGGCGCACTGTGGGAAACCCACCGCTTCGATGCCAACGTTGCCTTCCAGGGTGGCCGCGTGCTGCGCGAAAGCCGGCGCGGCGAGACGAAATCGGCGATCGGGCCGGACGGCAAACCCTCGATCCTCGCGGTCGACGGGCTCGCCTTTCAGTGCATCGAGCCGTTCCGCAAATGGATCGTCAGCTACGACGGCGAGGCCGCCGACAGTACCGTCGAGCTCATGGTCCGCGAACAGTCCGATCCCGCCAAGCGGGTGCGGCTGAAGTTCGCGGTCACGCTCGAAATGGCCGCGCCCGCCTGGGTCCAGGACAACACCCCCGAAAAGCTCGCCACGATGACCGCGCAGGAGCGGACCGACGCCGGGCTGATGGGCTTTGGCTTCCGCAAGGAGCAACTGTTCCTGGGCCAAGGCTGGATCGAGATCGACGGCGCGCGGCGGCCGCTGAAGGGCCGGGGCTTGCGCATCCACCGCCAGAGCGTCCGGCCGATGGGCGCGTTCCGCGGGCACTGCTGGCAGTCGGCGATATTCCCCGATGGTCGCGGCTTCGGCTACATTGCCTATCCGCCGCTGCCGGGCGAGGACCCGAGCGAGACATACAACGAAGGCTACGTCTATCAGGACGGGCAATGGTATCCGGCCCGCGCGCGCAAGATCCCGTTCTTGCGCAACCTCATGGTACGCGGCGACGACATCTCGGTCGAACTGGAATCCGAACTCGGGACGACGCGGATTGCGGGGTTGAGCGAACTGACCACGATCCGCGTGGGCAATCCCGGGACGATGGGCCTGACGCTGCAGCAAGGCGGCGGCCGGTACACCTGGAACGGGCAGAGCGCTTATGGAATGATCGAACGCTCGTCGCCGGCCGAGGATACGACGGCGGAGCTGTAGAGGGGCTGGGGTCACTGCCTCAACCCCTCTCCGTCTACCCTGAGCGTGTCGAAGGGCTGTTCTTTTCCTCTTCCGTCGCTGGAGTGAAGGACGGTCCTTCGACAAGCTCAGGATGGACGGGTTGGGAGATCTTGGCGCTCTCCAGCCACTCGCCCTTCCAGGCCCGAAATAGGGTGACAAATCTCGCATTTGTCACCCAGACTGTCCGGGGTAAAATGCAATAAAATCAAATTTATGATGCGCGTGGTGATGGGTGACATATCGCCAGTCCAGCCACGCCGCGCTGCGCCCGCGATTAACGCATCTGGTCGGGTACAGCGCGTGCCTCGGACATCTCGACGCAAACCCTGTCCCTCGGGGAAAGGCGACCGGCCGCATAAGGGCGGTCCACATTGTCCGGCCAACGCACCGGCCCGTTCTCGATCAGATCGAGCATCTGACCCCAGCGTTCCGACCAGAACTCCGCCGGTGCCGGATAGCGGCTCAGCCGCTGCTGGCCGACCATATTGCGCTGCGCGAGCAGAAAGCACGTCAGGCGCTCGTCGTACTTGCGATAGGTGCCGACCTGCTCGCCGGAATGGAACACCGGCACTTCCACGCCGTGCATCGCCCGTTCCAGCGCCGCCTGCGCCAGGTCGTCGTAGCAATGCTGGAACGCGGTTTCCCAGGCGATGTCGAACGGCTGCCCTTTGAGTCGCGCGCGTAGGCGGTACGCCGATTGCCGCGACATTCCCACGGAGCGCGCCGCGTCGGTAACCGACTGGGTGGCGACGAGACTGCGGAGGAAATCCGCCATTCGAGCGGGAGTCCAGCGATCGGGGCCGTCGGTCTCGGGGTTGCAGGACGGGGCGAGGGGTGGGGTTTGAGGTTCTTCCATTCTCGGCGGATAACCTAAATGGTTACATGTAGGAAAGGGGTTTGTGTGGGTCTGGTTCGTGGAGACTGAAATGTCCCCGCGAAAGCTACGCGTTAATCGAACATTGACGGTTGCGTGGCTAAGCACCGGCTATGTTCGGGCCCAAGCTCACGACCGTTTTTGCCAGCCGCTGGAATGCGTTGATCTGGTCCGCGGGCATCCTGGCGACCGCCTACTGCTCGGTCCCATCGGCCGAAGAAACGCATGAGGCCAAGAAAGCCGAAGCTGCCCAACAGGCCCATCACCGCTCGCCGTGGGCGAAGGATCCCGGCTAGCGGCGGGCGGCGCCCGTTATTAGGCGCCCAAGAACCGCGCTATTGCGCTCGCCACTTCGGTCTTGCGCTCGATATGCAGCATGTGACCGGCATCCGCATGGTCGATCCGCCGCACACCGGGCGCGGCGGCTTCGATCAGGTCGGCGATCAGGCGCAGGTCGGGATGGTCGCATTCGCCGGTGAGCAGCAGCGTCGGCACGGCGAGGCGGTGCAGCCGGTCGATGTCGGGCAGTTCGTCGCGCTGCCAGTCGCGGATCCATTGGCGGCCGTGGTAGGTGCCCAGCACGCGGCGCAGTTCGGCGGCGCTAGCGGGATCGCGGCGCAACGCGGCGAACATCGGATGGTCGAACCAGCGTTGGCGGGCAAGAGCGATGTTGGCGCCGCGCGCCGCCGTGGTCACGCCGCGCCACAAGGCTTTCCACTCGCCCGAGGCTTCCCAGCCGATCAGGGACGGGCTGAGCAGGATCAGGCGGGCGACGCGTTCAGGATGACTGAGCGCGAAGTTCAGCGCGATGCCGCCGCCCATCGACAGGCCAAGGAGCGGCGCGCGCTCAATACCCAAGGCGTCGAACAGCGCGAGGAGATCGTCGGCGTGGGAAAATTCAACGTCCTGCGCTGCCGATTGCCCGAAGCCGCGCAAGTCGTATCGCAAGGTCGCGAACGTCGTAGGCAGCGCGGCGATCAGGCCGTTCCACTCGTACCGGTCGCCCGCCATGCCGTGGACGAGGACCAGCGGCGTTCCCGAGCCCGTGGTTTCGCCGGAAATGACGGCACCTTCAACCACGACGGTGAAGGCGCCGGTCATGGCTTTAGGCCGAACCCATGTAGCGGCCGCCGTTCACGCTGATGGTCTGGCCGGTCATATAGCCGCCCTCTTCCGAGACGAGGAACGCGGCGGCGGCGGCGATGTCCTCGCCCGTGCCGATGCGACCGACCGGAAGACCCTTGCCATAGGCCTCGACGACGCCCGGCTTTTGCATGATCTCGGCACCGCGGAGCATCGGGGTGTCGATCGACCCGGGGGGGATCATGTTGGCGGTGATGCCGTGCTCACCCAGCGCCATGGCCAGGCACTTGGTGAAGCCGAGCAGCGCGCCCTTCGAACTGGTGTAGTGCGTCTGCAGCGCGGAGCCCGACTGCACCGACGACGAGGTGATGTTGACGATCCGGCCCCACTTGGCCTCGATCATGTCGGGCACGACTTCCTGGGTGAGCAGGAACGGGCCGATCAGGTTGACCTTGAGCACCTTCTCGAGCAGCGCCTGGTCGATCTCCAGGAACGGCGTGAACGGAGCGATGCCGGCGTTGTTGATGAGGATCGCGATCTTGCCGAGTTCGCGGCGGGTCTGGTCGGCCGCGGCCTTGATCGCGACCGCGTCGGAGCAGTCGGCGGTGATCGCGATGGCCGTGCCGCCGGCTGCTCGAACCTGCCGGGCGGTCTCTTCGGCGCCTTCGCCGTTGATGTCCCAGATGGCGATCTTGGCGTCGTCTTCGGCAAGGCGGAGGGCCATCGAACGGCCCATGCCCGAGCCCGCGCCGGTGATGACCGCGACGCGGCCGTTGAGTGATCTGGTCATGTTCTCTCTCCCATCAGTATGCTGAACGCCTGAACAGCATCATGCGCGATTGGTCAAGCGGAGCGGCTGTCGAGCCCCGCGAAGCCGCCGTAGCCGCCCCGGAAGAACAGCATCGGATCGGCGTCGCGCGTCGCCTCGAGCCGGAGCACGCGCCCGAGCACGAAGTAGTGATCGCCCGCATCGGTCACCGAATAAAGTTCGCACTCGATCGTGGCGAGGGCGTCGGTCACGATCGGGAGGTTATGGTCCGAGACGGTATATTCGACCTCGGCGAACTTGTCGGCGCTCTTGCCGGCGAGCTGCTTGCAGACGGCGAGCTGGTCGCTGGCCAGGACATTGACGCAGAACCGCCCGGCGGCTTCGAGCCTGGGCCAGGTCGAGGAGCTCTTGTCGGGGAGGAACCCCACCAGGGGCGGATCGAGCGAGACCGAGCTGAACGTGCCGACGACCATGCCGATCGGTTGGCCGTCCCCACCCATCGCGGTGATCGCGCTGACTCCGGTGGGATAATATCCGAGCACCTGGCGGAACGCCGCCGCCTCGATCGTCATTTCGCTCACGCGCTGGATTCTCCTGGCCGAACTGTCGTTCGCCGATAGCCGCAACCCTCGGTCCGGTACAAGGGTGGGTCTGATACAAAGCGAGCGGGGATCGAGACGCGACGGATTGGCTTATCGTCCGGGTCTGGCTATCGGGCGGCAACGCGAATCCAGCGCAAATCGCTTGGGGAACCCACATGGCCATCAAGACCCGTATCACTGAAATGCTCGGCATCGAGCGCCCAATCGTCCAGGGCGGCATGCAGAACGTGGGTTATGCAGAGCTTGCCAGCGCGGTTTCGAACGCGGGTGGACTCGGCACGATCACCGCGCTGACCCAGCCGAGCGCCACGGCGTTGCGTGACGAGATCGAGCGTTGCCGGTCGATGACCGACAAGCCGTTCGCGGTGAACCTGACCGTCCTGCCGACGGTTACTCCGCCCGACTACAAGGGCTTTGCCCAGGCAGTAATCGACGCCGGGATCAAGATCGTCGAGACCGCCGGCACCGCCGAAGTGCGGGAGCTGTGGGCGATGATGAAGCCGCACGGGATCACGATCCTCCACAAGTGCACCGCGGTCCGCCACGCGCTTTCCGCCGAGCGCAATGGCTGCGACATCATCTCGATCGACGGCTTCGAATGCGCCGGGCACCCGGGCGAGGACGATATTCCCGGCCTGATCCTGATCCCTGCCGCCGCCGACAAGGTGAAGATCCCGATGCTGGCGAGCGGCGGGATCGGCGACGGGCGCGGGCTGGTCGCGGCACTGGCGCTGGGCGCCGAGGGCATCAACATGGGCACGCGCTTCTGCGCCACCCAGGAGGCGCCGATCCACCCGAACATCAAGCAGAAGTACGTCGAGAACGACGAGCGGGGGTCCAACCTGATCTTCCGCAGCCTTCACAATACGGCGCGCGTCGGCAAGAACGGCGTGTCGGACGAAGTCGTCCGCCGGCTCAAGCTGCCCGACGCCAAGTTCGAGGACGTGCGCGAGCTCGTCATGGGCAAGAAGGGTGCAGAGATGCTCACGTCGGGCGATACCGAAGGCGGCATCTTCTGGGCCGGCAGGATCCAGGGCCTGATCCACGACGTCCCGACCTGCCAGGTGCTGATGGACCGGATCATGGATGACGCCGAAAGCATCATCCGCGATCGGCTGGCGGGGATGCTCGCCTGAATCTCCCTGCCGGGTACAATCTCCTTGCTTGCCGCGCGGCGAGAGTTTAATCGCGCGGTTAAATCGACGGCCGCCCTCGCAAATTGCCAGCCGGCGGCCTACATGCGTGACCTGAATTACTCACCGAGGATTACGACCATGGCTGCCGTCCAGAAGCTCAACGACACCCCCGAAGCACGCGAAGTCGCTGAACTGGTCGCCCGCAGCCGCGCGGCGCAGGCGCAGATCGAGCACTATACCCAGGAACAGGTCGATCGCCTGATCCGCGGGATGGTTTGGGCCGTGGCCCAACCGGGCGTCGCCGAAGAGATCGCCCAGCACACGATCGATGAGTCGCAGCTCGGCAACTACGAGGGCAAGTTCCTCAAGATCAGCCGCAAGACCCGCGCCGCCCTGATGGACATCATCGACGACAAGTCGGTCGGCGTCATCGAGGAGGACAAGGAGCGCAACCTGGTCAAGATCGCCAAGCCGGTCGGCGTGATCGGCGCGCTCTCGCCCTCGACCAACCCCGAGGCCACCCCGGTGATCAAGGCGATCTGCGCCGTGAAGGGCCGCAACTCGATCATCATCGCGCCGCACCCGCGTGCCAAGATCACCAACAAAATCATCTGCGACAAGATGCGCGAAGCGCTCGTCAAGCTCGGGGCGCCCGCCGACCTGGTGATCCCGATCGAAGTGCCCTCGGTCGAGAAGACCAACGAGGTCATGCGCCAGTGCGACCGCGTGCTCGCCACCGGTGGCGGGCCGATGGTCCATGCCGCTTACTCCTCGGGCACCCCGGCGCTCGGTGTCGGCGTCGGTAACGCGGTGATCACCGTGGACGACACCGCCAACCTCGACGAGGCCGCCGAAAAGATCCGCATCTCCAAGACGCTGGACCTGGCGGCGTCGTGCTCGTCGGACAACTCGGTGATCCTGTTCGACAGCATCTACGACGAGATGCTGGCCAAGCTGCAGGCCGAGGGCGGCTATGTCGTCCAGGGCGAGGAAAAGACCAAGCTCCAGAACACGATCTGGAAGGAAGACGGCGCGCTCAACACTGCGATCGTCGCCCAGCCCGCCGCGACCATCGCCGGCTTTGCGGGTATCGACCTGCCCGCGGGCAAGACCTTCCTGATCGTTCCGGAAACCGGTTACGGCGCAGATTACCCGTTCTCGGGCGAGAAGCTCTCGGTGACGATGGCGCTGTACCACGCCAAGGACATCGACGAGGCCATCACGCTGACCAATGGCATCCAGGGCTATCAGGGCCGTGGCCATTCGTGCGGGATCTACTCGTACAACGACGAGAACATCATGAAGTTGGCGGAGGAAACCTACACCAGCCGCGTGATGGTCAACCAGCCGCAGTCGGCTTCGAACTCGGGCAACCTGTGGAACGGCATGCGCCAGACCTTCTCGCTGGGTTGCGGTTCGTGGGGTGGCAACGCGACGAACAACAACATCAGCTGGGAAGACCTCGTGAACATCACCTGGGTGTCGAAGCCGCTCGCCCAGACCAAGGTGATCCCCAGCGACGAGGAACTGTTCGGCAAGGACATCATCGCCGAGCTGGCTTGATCGGCCGCCGCGGGACCGGCCAGCCGCACCACGATGGGCAAGGAGCAAGCACCATGCGTTACCGCAATCTCGTCGCGCTGGCCGCGCCCCTCGCGCTCATGGGCACGCTGGCGGCCTGCGAAAAGGCCGAGACTCCGACCGTGGAGCCGAGCGCCAGCCCGGCGATCCTCGAATCGGCCCCGGCCGCGTCCGCCGCTAACACCATCCCGCTGGCGGTGCAGGGGCGCTGGGGCCTCGTCCCCGCGGACTGTACGTCGACGGCCGGCGACAACAAGGGCCTGGTCACGATCGACGCGACCACGCTCAAGTTCTATGAATCCCGCGCGACGCTCGGCGCCATCAAGGATGTCGAGGACGATGGGATCGAGGCGACATTCGCCTTCACCGGCGAAGGCCAGAACTGGACGCTCGACGTAAATCTGGACGTAGAAGACGGCGGCAAGACGCTGATCCGCAAGGAAACTGGCCGGGACGCCAGCCCCGGACCTCTCAAGTACACGCGCTGCGCCTGACCCGCGCGCCTTCAACCAACCCCGGGGGGGCCATGACCGACCTGTTCCAGCTTACCGACGACCAGCTTGCCATCCAGGACATGGCGCGCAAATTTACCGCCGATCGGATCACGCCGTTCGCGGCGCAGTGGGACGAAGACGGGCACTATCCCGTCGATGTGTGGAAAGCCGCCGGCGAGCAGGGCTTCGGCGCGATCTACGTCTCGGAAGAGAGCGGCGGCACGGGCCTGGGCCGGATCGAAGCGGCGCTGATCATGGAAGCCATGTCCTATGGCTGCCCGGCCACCAGCGCCTACATCTCGATCCACAACATGGTCGCCTGGATGATCGACACGTTCGCCACGGCCGAGGTCAAGGCGCGGTTCCTTCCCGATCTCATCAGCATGGACAAGATTGCCAGCTATTGCCTGACCGAGCCGGGCTCCGGCTCCGACGCGGCGGCGCTCAAGACCACCGCCAGGCTGGACGGCGATCACTACGTGCTCAACGGCACCAAGCAGTTCATCTCGGGTGCCGGCTACAACGATCTCTACGCGGTGATGGTCCGCACCGGCGATGCCGCGACGAAAGATGGGGCGGGCGCCAAGGGAATCTCGTGCGTGCTCGTCGAGAAGGGCGCCGAGGGCATGAGCTTCGGCGCGCCCGAGCGGAAGCTCGGCTGGAACGCCTCGCCCACCGCGCAAGTGATCTTCGACAATTGCCGCGTGCCGGTCGCGAACCGGGTCGGCGCGGAAGGCGACGGCTTCAAGTTCGCGATGGCCGGGCTCGACGGTGGGCGCATCAATATCGGCGCCTGCTCGCTGGGTGGTGCGCAGCGTTGCCTCGATGAAGCAGTGACTTACGTCAAGGATCGCAGCCAGTTTGGCAAGCCGATCGCCGATTTCCAGAACACCCAGTTCCAGCTTGCCGACATGGCGACCGACCTCGAGGCCAGCCGCGCGCTGCTCTATCTGGCCGCCGCCAAGGTCACCGCCGGCGCGCCCGACAAGACGCGCTTCGCCGCGATGGCCAAGAAGCTTGCCAGCGACAACGGCTCGCAGATCGTCGACAAGGCGCTCCAGCTGTTCGGCGGCTACGGCTACTTGCGCGACTATCCGATCGAGCGGTTCTGGCGCGACTTGCGCGTTCACCGGATCCTGGAAGGCACCAACGAGGTCATGCGGATGATCATCGGGCGGGACCTGCTGAAGTGAGCGCGACCGAGGAGCTCATCGTTCGGCGCGAAGGTGTCGCAGGGATCCTCTCGCTCAACCGGCCCAAGGCGATCCACGCCCTGACCGTGGAGATGGACCACGCCATGACCGAGGCGCTGCTGGCCTGGCGCGACGATCCGGAGGTCAGGGTCGTGATCCTCGATCATGCCGAGGGCCGCGGGTTCTGTGCCGGCGGCGACGTCAACCTGGTTCGCCAGTCGGCCCTGACCGACGGTGGCGAGCGCGGGCGCAAGTTCTTCTACGAGGAATATCAGCTCAACCACCTGATGTTCACCTACCCCAAGCCGATCGTCGCCTTCATCGATGGGATCACGATGGGCGGCGGCGTCGGCATTTCGCAGCCCGCGCAATTCCGCGTCGCCACCGAGAACACGCGGTTCGCGATGCCCGAGACCGGGATCGGCCTGTTCCCCGATGTCGGCGGCGGCTGGTATCTGTCGCGGTTGCAGAACCGGCTGGGCCAGTTCCTCGCGCTGACCGGGGCGCGGCTCGATGGCGCGGAATGCGTATGGACGGGCCTGGCGACGCATTACTTGCCGGCGGATCGGTTGTCCGAAGCCAAGGAGCGGATCATGCATGGTCACGAACGGGGCGGCGTGTTGTCCGCGCTGGCGGTGTCCCCTCCCGAGCCGCGGATTGCGGGCTCGGCCCAGGCGATCGCCAAGCATTTCGCTTCGAACCGGCTGGAGGACATTATCGCCAGTCTGGCAGCCGATGATAGCGAGTGGGCGGCCAAGGAGCTGGCGACGCTACGCCTCAAGAGCCCGCAAGCCTGCAAGGTTGCCCTGCGCCAGCTCGCCGAGGCGGGGACGCTCGACGATTTTTCCGACAACATGGCGCTGGAATACCGCATCGCCGCGCGGGTGCTGATGCTGCCCGACTTCGCCGAGGGCGTGCGCGCGGTGCTGGTGGACAAGGATAACGCGCCGTCATGGAGCCCGGCAACGGCCGAGAGCGTGACCGATGAAATGCTCGATATGATCTTTGCAGCCCTGCCGGCCGATCAGGAATGGCAACCTTTGAACTGACACGCTGGCCTCTTCGGCCCGAGGTTGAGCCCCGCGGACAGCGGTCCCGGTAGCAAGTCCGGGACGACGAATTTTGGAGAACGATGATGTCCGACTACGAAACCCTCCTCGTTGAACAGCGCGGCGCGGTCACGCTGATCCAGCTGAACCGGCCACAGGCGCTCAATGCGTTGAATTCCACGGTGCAGAAGGAACTTATCACGGCGTTCGGCGCGTTCGAGGCGGACGATAGCCAGGGCTGCATCGTCCTAACCGGGGCGGGCGAGAAGGCGTTCGCGGCGGGTGCCGACATCGCCGAGATGGCGACGATGGACGCGACCGAGTTCTTCTCGAAAGCGTTCTTCGACGGCTGGCAGAAAGACCTCGCGGGGAAATCGCGCAAGCCGTGGATCGCGGCGGTGAACGGCTTCGCGCTTGGGGGCGGATGCGAGCTGGCGATGATGGCGGACATGATCATCGCCTCGGAGAAGGCCAAGTTCGGCCAGCCCGAGATCAAGCTCGGCGTTGCGCCGGGGATTGGCGGTACCCAGCGGCTGACGCGGGCGATCGGCAAGGCCAAGGCGATGGACTTGTGTCTGACCGGCCGGATGATGGATGCGGCCGAGGCCGAGAAATCGGGCCTCGTCGCGCGCATCCTGCCGGTCGAGGGCTTTGTCGACGCAGTCGTCGCGATCGCTGCGGAGATTGCCGCGATGCCGCGCATGGCGGCCTTGCTGAATAAGGAAATGGTCAACGTCGCGTTCGAGACGACGCTCGAGCAAGGCCTGCTGTTCGAGCGACGGACCTGGAGCATCCTGGCCGCGACCGAGGACAAGGCCGA
>JBDSOM010000097.1:0-14124 GCA_039914785.1 Novosphingobium sp. | reverse complement strand
GGCGTGCGCTCGACGATGTCGACGACCAGCGTGTCGGGCAGCTGGCGCGAAACGCGGGCATCCTCGACCCACGAGAGCTGCAGCAACTCCTCGCGCAATGCGTGGATATCGACCAGCGGCATCGCCTGGTTCTTCTCGGCCAGAACGCGCTCATAGACTTTGAGCTCGTTGAGATGCTTGACCCCGCGCACATCGACGCGGCGCACTTCGAAGCCGGCGCTGCCGGCGAGCGCGGCGATCTGCTGCTGCGCCATCGCCGGCACGCCGGCGAGGCTCGCCACGATCCACGCGAGCACCACCGCGCCGCCCAGGATCACCGCCAGGAATACCCGGTGGAGCGTTTCCTCGCTGAACGGGATCCAGCTCATCACCGCATCGAGCGCGGAGCCGGTCCGGGCCTTGGCCGCGTGGACCTTGCGCTCTTTGCCGTGGGCTGCCGCCACCTTGCGCATCGCCGGCGCCTTGCGGCGGATCGTCTGGCTCATTCAGCGGCCCCCCCAGGCTGTTCGTCGCGCTTCGCGTCAGCACCAAAATCCTCGAGCGCCTCGGCGATGATGGCTTCCACCAGCTCGCCGTATTCCATGCCGAGATGCTTCGCTTGCTCAGGCACCAGGCTGAGCGGGGTCATGCCCGGCTGGGTGTTCACCTCGAGCAGGAACAGCCCCTCGATCCCTTGGCTGTCGTCCCAGCGGAAGTCCGACCGGCTGGTGCCCCGGCAGCCCAGGATCCGGTGCGAGCGTAGTGCCAGGTCCTTGCAAGCCTCGGCGATTTCCTCGGGGATCTCGGCCGGGCAGACGTGCTCGGTCAGGCCATCGGTGTACTTGGAATCGAAATCGTAGAAGCCGCTCTTGGGCTTGAGCTCGGTCACCATCAGGGCTTTTCCGGCCAGGACGGCGGTGGTCAGTTCCTTGCCCCGGATGAACGGTTCGGCCAGCAGGCGGTCGAACTCCTGCCACGGCCCCTTGGCGTCGCGCGCGATCGGGTTGCCGTAGTTGCCCTCGGCGGTGACGATCGCGACACCCACCGACGACCCTTCGTTGACCGGCTTCAGCACATACGGACGCGGCAACGGATCGCGCTCGTAAAGCTCGGCGGTCTCGACGATCCGGCCGCCGGGCATTGGAATCCCATAAGGAACGAGCGCCTGCTTGGTCAGCTCCTTGTCGATCGCGATGACCGAAGTCGCGAGGCCCGAATGCGTATACGTCAGCCCCATCAGGTCCATCATGCCCTGAACCGTGCCGTCCTCGCCGGGCGTCCCGTGGAGCGCGTTGAACACGACGTCGGGCTTGGCCTCGGCCAGCTTCGTCGCGACATCGCGGCCCATATCGATCCGCGTGACCGTGTGCCCGCGCGCCTCGAGCGCATCGGCGACGCCCGCGCCGCTCATCAGCGAAACGGGGCGTTCACTGGACCAGCCGCCCATCAGGACCGCGATGTGGAGTTTACCCAGGCTCACTTTTTACCCGCGCCTTCTCTGTCTGGCGCTCCGGCAAACATGCCGACGCGCTGAATTTCCCACTCGAGCTCGACGCCCGAGGTTTCCTGGACCCGCCGCCGGACTTCGTCGCCCAGCGCTTCGATCTCGGCGCTCGTCGCACTGCCGGTGTTAATCAGGAAGTTGGTGTGCTTCTCGCTGACTTGTGCCCCGCCCACGGCCAGTCCCCGGCACCCGGCCGCATCGACGAGTTCCCACGCCTTGTGTCCGGGCGGATTCTTGAAAGTCGAGCCGCCGGTCTTGCTGCGCAAAGGCTGCGAGGCTTCGCGGCTGGCGGAAATGCGGTCCATCTCGGCCTGGATCACGGTGGGCTCACCGGGAACTCCGCGGAACCGCGCCGCGACGACGATCGCGCCTTCGGACAGTCCGGAATGGCGGTAGGTGTAATGGAGGTCGGCGACCGGCAGCGTGACGCGTTCACCCGACCGGAGCACCACGTCGCAATCGATCATGATGTCCCTGACCTCGCGGCCATAAGCCCCGCCGTTCATGCGCACGAACCCGCCGACCGTCCCGGGGATGGAGCGAAGGAATTCGAGGCCGGCGATGGAATTGTCGCGCGCGGTCGAGGAAACGAGGATCCCCGAAGCGCCGCCGCCGCAGTTGAGCGTCGTTTCTGCAACCTGTTCGACTTTGGCGAACGCCTTGCCCAGGCGCACCACCACGCCGGGGACACCCCCATCGCGAACGATGAGGTTCGAGCCAAGGCCGAGCGCCATGACCGGCGTTTGCGGATCGAGGTCGCGCAGAAAGTCCTGCAGATCGGTCAGGTCCTTGGGCTCGAACAACCAATCGGCCGCGCCCCCGGCCTTGAACCAGACCAAAGGCGCGAGCGGGGCGTCGGGCGTCAGCTTGCCTCTCACTTCGGCGCGAACCGAGGTGGGTAGTTCAGGGGCCGAAATGGTCACGCCGCCCCGACCTTGCTCGCGGTCATTTTCCGCGCCCCGATCGCATCGGCGAGCCCAGCGGCCCACTTGGTGATGTCGCCGGCGCCAAGGCAGACGATCATGTCGCCCGGCTGGACCGTCTCCGCCAGCGCATCGGCCAGCGCATCGGGGCCGGCGACGACTTGCGCCGAGCGGTGGCCGCGCTCCTTCATTCCGGTGACCATCGCGGCGGAATCGAAGCCCTCGATCGGCAGCTCGCCGGCGGGATACACCGGCGCGGCATAGACCATGTCGGCATCGTTGAACGCCGCCTGGAAGTCTTCGAAATGGTCGCGCAAGCGGGTGTAGCGGTGCGGCTGGACGACCGCGATCACCCGGCCCTGCACGCCTTCGCGCGCGGCGGCCAAAACGGCGCGGATCTCGACCGGGTGGTGGCCATAATCGTCGATGATGGTCGCGCCGTTTGCCTCACCGACCTTGGTGAAGCGGCGCTTGACCCCGGTGAACTTGTTGAAGCCGGTGCGGATGCACGCGTCCGAACAGCCCATCTCCACCGCCACTGCCACCGCGGCGAGCGAATTCTGGACGTTGTGGCGGCCCGGCATCGGCAGTTCGATGCCTTCGATCTTGCGGAACGATCCGTCGCGCTGGCGCAGCGCCACGTCGAAGCGGTTACCGCCGGGGACGGGGGTGACGTTCTCGCCGCGCACGTCGGCCTGGGCGGAAAAGCCATACGTGATGACCCGGCGGTCGCGCACCTTGGGGATCACCGCCTGGACTTCGGGATGGTCGATGCACAGCACCGCCGCGCCGTAGAACGGCACATTCTCGATGAACTCGACGAACGCGTCCTTGACCGCGTCGAAGCTGCCATAATGGTCGAGGTGCTCGGGATCGATGTTGGTGACGACCGCGATCGTGCCGTCGAGGCGCAGGAAACTGCCGTCGCTCTCGTCGGCTTCGACCACCATCCAGTCGCTGGCGCCGAGGCGCGCGTTGGAGCCGTATGAATTGATGATCCCGCCGTTGATAACCGTCGGATCGATCCCGCCCGCGTCCAAAAGGCAGGCGATCATCGACGTCGTGGTGGTCTTGCCGTGCGTCCCGGCGACCGCGACGGTGCGCTTGAGCCGCATGAGTTCGGCCAGCATCTCGGCGCGGCGGACGACGGGCACGCGGTTCTCGAGCGCGGCGACGACCTCGGGGTTGTCGCGCTTGACCGCCGTCGAGGTGACCACCACCGCCGCCTCGCCAAGGTTGCTCGCGGCGTGGCCGATCGCCACCCGGATCCCGCGCTGGCGCAAGCCTTCGACGACATAGCCCTCGGCGATGTCGGAGCCTTGCACATCGTAGCCCAGGTTCTTCATCACTTCGGCAATGCCGGACATGCCAATGCCGCCGATACCGACGAAGTGGATCGTGCCGATGTCGGTGCCGACGCCCTTCATGCCCCGACCTCCTTGGCCAAAGCCTCCTGGCTGGAGGTCGAAACGCTCTGTGCCATGCGGATCACGTCCATCAGCGGCGCGCCGCCGAAGCTTTCCACGAGGTCGGCCAGATCGCTCGCCGCATTGGGATAGCCGCAGTTCCAGGCGGCATGCGCGGCGTTGGCGAGCGCCTCGGGGCTTTGCGCGATCGCCTGCAGCTGCTTGGCGAGTTCGGCCGCAGTGAACTTCTCCTGGCGAATCGCGCGCGCGCCACCGGCAGCGGCCATCTCGCGCGCATTGGCGGCTTGGTGATCGTCGGTGGCGATCGGCAGCGGCACCAGGATCGCGGGGCGGCCCACCGCGGTCAGTTCGGCGATTGTCGAGGCCCCCGCTCGGCCGATAAACAAGTGCGCGTCGGCCAGGCGCTCGGCCATGTCCTCGAAATAGGTCGCAAGTTCGGCGGGGATGTCGTGGCTGGTATAACGCGCGCGGACCGCGTCGATGTCTTCGGGCCGGCACTGCTGCGTTACCTGCAACCGCGTCCGCAGCGCCGGAGGAAGCATCGAGAGGCCGTCGGGCACGACGTCCGACAGGACGGTCGCCCCCTGGCTGCCCCCGGTGACCAGCACGCGCAACAACCCATCGGCGGTGAACGGCGGGAACGGTTGATCGCGCAACGCCAGCACCGCCTCGCGCACCGGATTGCCCACTAGGTGGACTTTGCCCGCGTGCTTTTCGGCCAGGCGATCGACCTTGCGATAGGCCGTGGCGATCGCATTGACCTTGCCAGCGAGGAACCGGTTGACCCGGCCCAGCACCGCATTCTGCTCGTGGATCACGGTGGGTAGCTTCGCCGAAGTCGCCGCAAGCAGCGCGGGCAACGCCGGATACCCGCCGAAACCGACGATCGCCGCCGGCTCGAAGCTTTCGAACAGCCGCAGCGCCATCCGCCGGCCTTCGAGGATCGCCTTGAACGCCTTGAGCCAGCTGAGCGGATTCTTGCCCCGGAAGCGCCCCGCGGGAAGCACATGGGCGGTCAGCGTCTCGGGCTTGCCGGGGATCTGCGCGCCGCGCGCATCGGTAATCAGCGCAACGTGGTGCCCGCGCTTTTCCAGTTCCGCTGCCAACGCGAACGCGGGGATCAGGTGACCTCCGGTGCCCCCGGCCGCGAGGACGTAGTGACGGGTCACCGACGGGGTTTTGGCGACGCTCATTTCAAGGCCTCGAGTTCGCGGAGCGTGAACGGATCGCGCTTGAGAAACGGATTGCGGCGGGTGATCGCCAGCAGGAAGCCAACGCCCAGGCACAGCGCGATCGTCGAGGAACCGCCATAGCTGATCAACGGCAGGGTCATGCCCTTGGAGGGGAACAGCTGCAGGTTGACCAGGATGTTGATGAACGCCTGCCCACCGAGCTGGGCGATCAAGCCGGTCGCGGCGAGGACGGTAAACAGGTCGTCCTCTTCGACGAGGCGGAGGAGCACCCGCACGACGACTGCCAGGTATAGCAACACCACGACGCCGCAAACGAGCAGGCCGAATTCCTCACCGATCACGGAGAAGATGTAGTCGGTGTGCGCCTCGGGCAGGCCGAGCTTGCGCGTGCCGAGCCACAGCCCGCTGCCGGTCCAGCCGCCTGAAAGCAGCGTCCGCTCGGCGAGGTCGACCTGGTCGAACGCGGTGCCGCCCCCCAGGAACGCGTCGATGCGGTGGCGGGCGTTGTCGTAGAACACATAGGCGGCGACGATCAACGCGACCCCCGCCGCACCCGTGGCGGCAATCCGCTTGACCGGCAGGCCCGACAGCAGGACGAGCACGAACCAGACGCCGCCGAACAGGATCGTCGAGCCGAAATCGGGCTGGGCCATCAGCAGGACCGCGACGAGGCCCATGACGCATGTCGCCACGGTAATGACCGGCAGCTTGGGGTCGCGCACCTTCCACGACAGGATCCAGGCCAGGCCGATCGCGAACGCGGGCTTGAGGAACTCCGACGGCTGCAGCGAGATGCCCAGGTTCAACCAGCGCCGCGCGCCGTTCACCTCGGTGCCGATCGCCGGCACGAGCATCAGTGCGACGAGCATCGCCGAGCCGAGCAGGATGCCCAGCCGCCGCGCCAGTTCCTTGGGCAGGAACGACGCGCTGATCAGCGTAATCAGGCCAAGGATCTGCCAGCGGACATGGAGCACGAAGAAGTGCAGGTCGTCGAGCTTGACTGCCGACGTCGACAGGCGGCGGGCGCTGGCGGGCGACGCGGCGGCGACCGCGACGGTGCCGATCGCCATCAGCGTCAGGACCAGGGCGAGCAGCACCCGATCGATCTCGCGCCACCAGACACCGAACTCGGCGCGGCGACCACGGCGCAGCTGGAGGCTGGCGCCGCCCGGAGCCCGGATCGATCCGGGGACATATGGTGGATTGCTGGCCATCAGGCGGTCCCCTCGGGAACAGGCTCGTCGGGAATAGTAAGGGCCTCGACGATCTGCCGGAAGTTGTCACCGCGCGTCTCGTAATCCCGGAATTGGTCGAAGCTGGCGCACGCGGGCGAGAGCATCACGATGTCCCCTGGCTGCGCGGCTTCGATCGCCTGGCGCACCGCCTCGATCATCATCTCACTGCGTCGCACCGGCATGAACGGATCGAGCAGCTCGGCGAACAGGGGCCCGGCTTCGCCGATCGTGTAAGCGGCGGCGACGTTGCCGAAATACGGGGCACACTCGTCAAGGTTGTCGCCCTTGGGCAGGCCGCCGACAATCCAGTGGACGCGCTTTCCCGCGCCAGGCCGCGGCGGAAATGCGGCGAGGGCCGGCGCGGCCGATGCCGGGTTGGTCGCCTTGCTGTCGTTGATGAAGATCACGCCGTTCACGTCGGCGACCCGCTCCATCCGGTGCGGAAGGCCCCGAAAAGTCGGCAGCGCCGGACGCCACTGCGCTTCGGACAGGCCGAGCGCGGTGACGATCGCGACCGCCGCCGCCGCGTTCTGGAGGTTGTGCGGGCCCTGCAGCGAAAGCCAGTCGTCCTGTAGCACGGCCAGGTCGGCGCCTGTGACGACGTGCACCCGCTCCGGCTCCCGGCGGGCCTGCTCGTGGGCGGCGATGGCAGCGGTCTCGGCATCGCCTGCGCCGAACACTGCGTGCTGATCCGCGCGCTGCATTGTGAACAAGCGCTGCTTGGAAGCCGCGTAGGCGGCAAAGTCCTCGTACCGATCAAGGTGATCGGGCGTGATATTGAGCAGCGCGGCGACTTCGCTCTGCAAACTGTGCGTCAGGTCGATCTGATAGCTGGACAGTTCGAGCACATAGACCCCGCCCGGCGGCAACGGCTTCTGGCCGAGGATCGGCAGGCCGATGTTCCCGCCCATCCGCGTCGGGATCGCGGCGTTCTGAAGCAAGTGGTGGACCAGCGCCGTGGTGGTCGACTTGCCATTGGTGCCGGTAATGCCGACGATCCGGTGCGCCGGCAGATCGGCCCGCGCCTGGGCGAACAGCTCGATGTCGCCGATCACCGGCACCCCGAACCGGGCGGCATGCTCGGCGATTGGGTGGCGGTTCAGGGGGACGCCAGGCGAGACCACCACGCCGGCGTACCCGGTCAGGTCGACAGTCGCCGGATCGGCCAGTTCCACGCGCCCGGCCAGAACATTGCGCGGTTCCTCGCGGTTGTCCCACGCGGTTACCCTCGCCCCGCTCCTGAGCAGGGTTTCGACGGCGGCCATGCCCGACCGCGCCAGGCCGAGCACCGCGTAACGCTTCCCGGCAAAGGCGGGGGAAGTGATCATCCCGTGGTCACCGCAGTTTCAACGTCGCAAGGCCGACCACCGCGAGGATGATCGAGACGATCCAGAACCGGATGACGACGGTCGCCTCGGCCCAGCCCTTTTGCTCGAAATGGTGATGGATCGGGGCCATGCGGAAAATGCGGCGCCCGGTGCGCTTGAACCAGAACACCTGGATGATGACCGATGCCGCCTCCAGCACGAACAGCCCACCGACGATGGCGAGCACGATCTCGTGGTGCGAGGCGACCGCGATCGCCCCGAGCGCCCCGCCGAGGGCCAGGCTGCCGGTGTCCCCCATGAACACCGCCGCCGGCGGCGCGTTGAACCACAGGAAGGCCAGGCCCGCCCCCATGATCCCGGCGCACAAGATCGCCAGCTCGCCCGCGCGGGGCACGTGCGGGATGCCGAGGTATGCCGCGTAGTCGGCGCGGCCCGCCAGGTAGGCGATCACCGCGAAGGCGCCCGCGGCGATAATCACCGGCATCGTCGCCAGCCCGTCGAGCCCGTCGGTCAGGTTCACCGCATTGCCCGCGCCCACCATCACCACCGCCGCGAAGACGTAGTAGAGCGGCCCCAGCGGGATCGCACGGTTCGACATGAACGGGATATAGAGGTTCGTGCTGATCTGGCTGACAATGATGTAGGCCGCGACGCCGGCGACGGCGAACTCCAGCAGCAGGCGGGTACGGCCCGAAACGCCCTTGTGGCTGCCCTTCGAAACCTTGTCGTAATCGTCCATGAACCCGATCGCACCAAAGCCCAGGGTCACCGCGAGGCAGGCCCAGACGAACGGGTTGCCCAGATTCATCCACAGCAGCATCGAGATGACCAGCGAGATTAGGATCATCAATCCGCCCATCGTCGGCGTGCCGCGCTTGGCCAGGTGGGTTTGGGGGCCGTCCTCGCGGATCGGCTGGCCCTTGCCCTGGCGGACACGGAGCATGCTGATGAACCGGGGACCGATGATCAGGCCGATCACCAGCGCGGTCGTCATCGCCGCGCCCGCACGGAAGCTTTGATAGCGGATGAGGTTGGCCAGACCGGGGAAATCGAACCATTCGGCGAGCAAATAGAGCATCGGGCGTTTGGCCTAACTTTACTTCCCGGAGAGGGCTGCGACCAGGCTGCCGAGTCCTACCGAGTTCGAACCCTTGACGAGGATTGCGTCACCGCTCTCCACGCCGAAATCAGCCAGCGCGATTTGCGCTTCTGCAGGCGTTTGGCAATGGGCGAAGCGGACCGCTTTGCCAAGCTTTGCCCCACTGGATTTCCCCAGTTCGTCGGCCAGCGCCATCATCTCGTCGCCTACCAGGATGGCATAGTCGACGCCGGCTTCGGCGATCGGCTCGGCCAGCCCCGCATGAAGCCCCGGCGCAAAGTCGCCGAGTTCCTTCATCGCCCCCAACACGGCGATCCGCCGGGTGGCCCGCGTCTGGCCGAGTTGGGTCAGCGTCGCGCGCATCGACGCGGGGTTGGCGTTGTAGCTTTCGTCGATCAGCAAGGCCTTGCCGCCGTTCGCCGGGATCTCCGTCCGCGCGCCGCGACCGGCAAGCCCGGCCATTTCCGCCAGGGCCAGTCCGGCCGCACCGAGGTCGCCGCCGACGGCACGCACCGCCGCCATGACCGCGAGCGAGTTCGTGACCCAATGCTCGCCGGGCGAGGCGATCGTATAGCACAGCCGGCGGTCGCCCAGATCGGCGGTGACGAGCGAGCCGCCGCCTGGGGCGATGACTGCGTCGAGCAGGCGGACGTCGGCATGGGCGGCGCGGCCGAACGACATGACTTGCACGCCGCGGGCCTCTGCCGCTGCCTTCAGCCGGGCGTAATGCGGGCTGTCGGCCGGGATCACGGCGACACCGCCCGGTCCGCCATTGGCTGACTCGAGCCCGGCGAAGATTTCCGCCTTGGCGTCGGCGATGGCTTCCTCGCTGCCGAGGTTCTCGATGTGCGCCGGGGCGATCGTGGTGATGACCGCGACATGCGGGCGCACCTGGGCGGTTAGCACGGCGATCTCGCCGGCGTGGTTCATGCCCATCTCGAAAATGCCGAAGCGGCTTTGCGCCGGCATCCGCGCGAGGCTCAGCGGAACGCCGACATGGTTGTTGTAGCTTTTGACCGAACGGTGCGCACCGAAGCCGCCCACGCCGAGGCTGGAGCGGTCGAGCGCGGCGAACAAGGCTTCCTTGACGCCGGTCTTGCCGACCGAACCCGTCACGCCAATAATCTTGCCCAACACCCTGTCGCGAGCGGCTTTTCCAAGAAGCTCAAGCGCCCTTGAGGTGTCTTCGACGAGGATATGCGGCTGATCGATGGGATGGTCGACCACCGCCGCGGCCGCGCCTTTGGCGAATGCGCCATCGAGGAAGCGGTGGCCGTCCATCGCCTCGCCCTTGAGCGCGAAGAACAGGTCGCCCTCGATCACATCGCGGCTGTCGATCTCGATCCCCGAGACCTGGAAGTCGCCGCTGGCCGTCCCCCCGACCGCCGCGGCGATGCTCGCGGCATCCCACAGTGCGAGCGGCAGCGCATCCTCCGGCAGGACTGGCCATGCGATGATCGGTGAACTCGCCATTATCCTGCGCTCTCCCTGGCAACCGTTACATCGTCGAACGGGAGGACCCGCATCGTGTCCCCACGCCCGACGATTTGTCCCTGTTCGTGTCCTTTGCCGGCGATCAGGACGATGTCGTCCTTGCCGGCTTCCGCAATGGCCGCGGCGATGGCCGCGCGGCGATCGCCGATCTCGCGCAGGCCGGGTGCACCGGCAAGTACCATGCTACGGATTTCACCGGGTTTTTCGCCGCGCGGGTTGTCGTCGGTGACGATCGCGACTTCGGCTTGCGTCGCGACACGGCCCATCTCGGGGCGCTTGCCCTGGTCGCGATCACCGCCGGCGCCGAAGACCAGAATGAGGCGGCCTTTGGCATGGGGGCGCAGCGCCGCGATCGCGGCTTCCAAGGCATCGGGCGTGTGGGCGTAATCGACGTAGATCGGCGCTCCGGCGCGCGAAATAGCAGCGCGCTCAAGGCGGCCACGGACGGGCTGCAGCCGCGCGAGATCCGCGAAAGTGCGGTTTTCGTCGCCGCCCGCAGCGATGACGAGGGTCGCCGCGACAAGCGCGTTGGCGGCCTGATAGCCCCCGATCAGCGGCAACTCGACGGTGCGGAACGCACCCCCGACCTCGAGCTCGAACGTCTGCCCGAGCCGAGTGGGAACACGGGCGAGGAGGCGGATGAACTCCCCCTTCTCGCCCACGGTGAGCAGGCGGAGACCCCGCGCCGATGCCCGCTCAGCAGCTTGGTGCGACCAGGCATCGTCCGCCCAGACGACAGCGGCGCCATCCGACGCCACGATCTCGTCGAACAGGCGCATCTTGGCCGCGAAATAATCGTCCATCGTCGCGTGGTAATCGAGGTGATCGCGCGAGAGGTTGGTGAACGCCCCGGCGGCCACCCGCAGCCCCTCGTTGCGGAACTGGTCGAGGCCGTGGCTGGAGGCTTCGTAGGCGACGTGGGTCACGCCTTCGCGCGCCAGGCCCGACATGTTGGCGAGGAAGGTGACGATATCGGGCGTGGTTAGGCCGGTGACGACAGTCTCGTCGGGCGTCGTCACGCCGAGCGTGCCGATCGAGGCGGCGCGCTCGCCGGCCATCCGCCACAACTGGCGCGTCAACTCGGCGACCGAAGTCTTGCCGTTGGTCCCGGTCACCGCGACGATCGTGCCGGGCGCGGGTGCAAAGAACTGCGCGGCGAGCCTGGCGAAGGCGCGGCGCGGCTCGGGATCGGCGATGTGCGCCGCGCCGCTGACCGCCGCTTCAGGCCGCGCGACGATCGCCACCGCGCCCGCCGCGACTGCTGCCCCGATAAAGTCCTCGCCGTTAAAGCGGCCCCCGCGAAACGCGCCGAACACCGTGCCTGGCGCCACCTTGCGGTGATCGATTGCGAACCCCGTGACATTGGCGTTGGCGGCATCGTCCGCGCCGGCGGGCACCAGGATCCGGGCGGCGTCGGCGAGCATGGCCAGCTTCACTCCCCTTCCCCGTTGGCGACCAGCGGGGCGAGGTCGGTGATATCGACGTCGCGGCTGGCATCGGGCATCACGCCGAGCAACGGCCCGATCCGCGGTACGACCCGCGCCACGACCGGGGCTGCATTCCAGGCGGCCGTGCGCTGGCCCGAAGTGGCGACGGTGCCCTGGGGCTCGTCGAGCATGGTAATGATCACGTAGCGCGGCCGGTCCATCGGAAAGGCGGCGGCAAAGGTCGCGACGAGGGAAGAGCGCTGGTAACCGCCGACGCCGGGCTTTTCAGCCGATCCGGTCTTGCCGCCGACGCGGTAGCCCGCGGCGTTCGCCTTCCTGCCGGTGCCGACATCGACGATCAGGCGCAACAGCTGGCGCATGCGGGCCGAGGTCGAGGCCTTGAACACGCGGCGGCCGGCAGGAACGTGCGCCGGATCTACCCGTTCCAGCGTGGCCGGACGCCAGATTCCGCCGTTGACGAGCGCGGCATAGGCGGAGGCGAGGTGGAGCGGGGTCAACGCGATGCCGTGGCCAAAGCCGACGGTCATCGTCGTGATCCGCGACCATTCGCCGCGCGGCCAAAGCGGGAAGCCCTTGGCTGGCAGCTCGATCTCGGGACGCTGGTTGAAACCGAGCGCCTTCATCGTCGCATTGAGCCGGGCTCCGCCGAGTTCGTCCGCGATCTGCGCGGTGACGATGTTCGACGAGTGGATCAGCGCCTCGGGGGCATTCATTGACGCGCCCATGGTGTGGCTGTCGCGAATGTGGAAGCCGCCGATCGCGATCGGCTGGTTCGACTGGTAGCGCCGGCTGAGGTTGGTGATCGTGCCCGCGTCGATCGCCGCGGCGACCGTGATCGGCTTGATGACCGAGCCGAGTTCGTAGACCTGGTTGGTCACGCGATTGAAGATGTTGCCCGCGCCGGCCTGGTCGATCAGGTTGGGATTGAACGAGGGCAGCGAGGCCAGCGCGACGACCTCTCCGGTGTCGACGTCGAGGATGATCCCGGCCGCGCCCTTGGCGTTGCTCTCCGTCATGCCGCGGGCGAGCTCGTCCTCCAACGCGCCCTGCACCCGGGTGTCGATCGAGAGCATCGCCGGGGTGCCGCGGGTCGCCGGGTCTCTCAGGCGCTTGTCGTAGACTTGTTCCATGCCGACCTGGCCATGGCCGTCGGCCGAAACGAAGCCAAGCACGCTCGCGGCCATCGAACCTTGCGGGTAATAGCGCTCGTTCTCACGCGGGAACTCCAGCGCGGGCTCGCCCAGCGCGTGGATCCTGTTGGCGTCCTCGGGCAGGATGCGGCGGCGCAAGTAGGCGGGCTTGCCGGCGGCGAGCAGCTTGGTCAGGCGGGCGAGGTTCTCGTCGGGAAAGATCCGGACCAGCGCGGCGGCGACTTCGGCCGGCGACTTGACCAGCGGTGGGCCGTACTCGCCCAGCACCTTGGGGTTGTACCACAAGGCATAGGCCGGAAATGCACGGGCCAGCGGCACCCCGTTGCGATCGACGATCTCCCCGCGCGGCGGCAGCAGCGCATCCCCGAGCGAGCGGTTGGCGCGGCTCGGCTCGAAGAAGCCGAAAAAGGCGATGCGAAGCACCGCCGTCACCGCGATCAGCGTGAACAGGCAGAGCACCCACAACAGGCGCACTTTGGCCACGAGCAGCAGTCGGTGACGAACATTGACCAGCTCGACCCGGCCGGTGGTGATCACGGTCGAGATGGTGAGCGAAGTCATTCTTGGGAGGCCGTCCGGCGATCGAGCTGCGAAAGGCGGTCGGCCAGGCGGGTCGAGCCGGACGTTCGGGAGGCCGCCTTGCGCATGCCATTGGCCGGGGCTTCGGCGGCGAGCGCCTTGCCGGTCAGCGGCGAGACCATGGCAACGAACGTGGGCGTTTCGTCGCGCGGCGCGGCGGTGGCGACGCGGATCGGCGTCGGCGCGCCAGGGCTGCGCGCCTTGGCCAGCACCGCGAGCTGGCGTTCGCCTTCGAGATACTGCCCGGGGGTCGGTGCCTGGTAGCCGAATTCGACGTCGTTCAGCACTTTGAGCTGCTGCTGGTTGGCCCGCGTCTCGAACTCGGTCTCCAGCATCAGCTTTTCCTGGCGGAGCGTGACGATCTTGCGCTCGGCGAGCGCAACCTGGCTCTTCACCGCGTTGACCCGCATCGTCAGGGCCATCGTCATCGCGAGGCAGACCATGAGGATAACGGCCCAGCCGATCGAATGCACGCGATCGCGGGTGAGGTTCATGCAGCCCTCCTGTCGTGAGCCGCTCTGGCGGTAGCATCGGTGCGGACGGCGTGGCGCAGCGTGGCGGACCGCGCGCGCGGGTTACGGGCGAGCTCGGCCGCGCCGGCACGAATGCCCTTGCTGACTTTGGCAAACACCGGACGGTCGGTTTCGGCGGCCGGCGGCAGGTGGCGCGAGCCCGCGGCGACCGCGCCGCTCGCTTCGCGCAAGTACTGCTTCACGATGCGGTCTTCGAGGCTGTGGAAGGCGACGACCGCGAGCGTGCCGCCG
>JBDSOM010000109.1:0-4186 GCA_039914785.1 Novosphingobium sp. | reverse complement strand
TATCCCCGCGGACGAGACCGGCGCTGTGCGCATCTATGTGCTCGCGCCGGCCGGCACGCCGCAGCAGGACTTCCGCTTCACCCTGACGCTGAATGACGCCGAGGGCGGCAGGACTACTCAGGAAACGCGCTTCGACGCCCCGGGACCTGACCAATGAGCAGACCATTCACCGGGCGGCATATGACCGTGATCCTTGTCGCGTTCTTCGCTGTGGTCATTGGGGTCAATTTCGTGATGGCGCGCTATGCCACCTCGACCTTTGGCGGGGTTGTGGTCGAAAACAGTTATGTCGCCAGCCAGCATTTCAATCGCTGGCTCGACGAGGCAGCGCGGGAAAAAGCGCTGGATCTTCATGCGGCGGCGAAGCGGACCAGCGCCGATCGGGTCGCGGTTGAGATCACGGGCAGCGCTGCCGATGCACGGCTCAGCGCCTTCGCGCGCCATCCCCTTGGGCGCACGGCCGACCTCAGCTTGCAATTCGACCGCAATGCGGCGGGCCAGTTCGTCTCGCGCGAGGTGCTCCCGCGCGGCCGCTGGCGCGTGCGGCTCAAGCTCGACGACAAAGCCGGAACCTGGCGTACCGAACAGGATGTGTTCTGATGGCCACCGTCCCCGCCATTGACCCCAAAACCATCGAGACGGTCCTGATCGTGCCGGCAATGCACTGCGCCGGCTGCATGGCGAAGGTCGAGCGCGGCCTAGCCGGCGTGTCCGGGGTTGCATCCGCCCGGGTGAACCTGAGCGCACGCCAAGTACGGATCGCGCATGATCCTGCCCTACTGGCGGTGGACCTTGTCGAAGCACTCGATTGCCTCGGGTTCTCCAGCCAGCCGCGGGGCGACCAGTTTGCTCCCGCTGTCTCGGCGGTGAGGCCGCTCTTGCCGGCGCTCGCGGTCGCGGGCTTTGCGGCGATGAACGTGATGCTGCTTTCGGTCGGCATCTGGTCCGGCGCAGACGGCGCCACGCGCGAGCTATTCCACTGGATTTCCGCGCTGATCGGGGTGCCGGCTATCGCCTTTTCGGGTAGGCCGTTTTTCGTCTCGGCGTGGAGTGCGCTGCGCCGCGGCCGGACCAACATGGACGTGCCGATCTCGATTGGAGTCGTGCTGGCCACCGGGCTCAGCCTTTACGAGACCGCGATCGGTGGCCATGTCGCCTGGTTCGACGGCACGCTGATGCTGCTATTGTTCCTGCTCGCGGGGCGAACTCTCGATGCTGCGATGCGCGACCGCGCCCGCGCCGGGGTCGACGCCCTGGTGCGCCAGGCCGCCACGGGGGCGATGATCGTCGGCAAGCAAGGCGAGCTCGCCTGGGTCCCAGCGAATGCGCTCCTCCCCGGTATGACCATGCGCGTCGCCGCAGGCGAGCGGCTCGCCGCCGACGGAGCCATCGTACGCGGCTCGAGCCGGTTCGATCGATCGCTGCTGACCGGCGAGAGTGCGCCGATCTTGGTCGGCGAGGGCGGCCTTGTTCATGCCGGTACGCTCAACCTCGAAGCGCCGGTCGACGTGGCGGTCAGCGCGGCAGGCGGCGACAGCGCGCTCGCCGAGATAGCCCGGCTGATGGAGGCCGCAGGCCAGGCGCGCTCCACTTACGTGCGGATCGCCGATCGCGCCTCGCGGTATTATGCGCCCGCGGTGCATACCCTGGCCTTTGCGAGCTTCGTCGGCTGGATGATCGCCGGTGCCGGCCTTCACCAGTCGCTGGTCATCGCGATCGCGGTACTGATCATCACCTGCCCTTGCGCGCTCGGTCTAGCCGTGCCGGTCGCCCAGGTCATTGCGAGCGGCGCGTTGATGCGGGTCGGGGTGATGGTCAAGGACGGCAGCGGGATCGAGCGCCTGGCTAAGATCGACCGGGCGCTGCTCGATAAGACCGGTACGCTGACCCTCGGTCGCCCGGTGCCAGATGCTGCCGCGCTGGCCGCGCTTCCCGACGAGGTCGCGAGCGTCGCCCTGGCGCTGGCCTCGCACAGCCGCCATCCGCTGTCGCGCGCGCTGGCAGCGGCGCTATCCGCCGCCGGCCACCGCGCCGCCGTGCTCGACGACGTCCGCGAGACACCTGGACAGGGCGTAGCCGCGCGCTGGCAGGGGCTGCAAGTGGCGCTGCGGCGCCCGGACGCGGGCGCCGGGATGGCGACAGCGCTCGACATCACCGGGCAACCGGTGCGGCTGATCGCGTTTGCCGATCGGCTACGTCCCGACACGTTGCCGGCGCTGGCCGAGCTCGCGGCGCTTGGTATCGAGGCCTCGATCATCTCGGGCGATAGTGGCACTGCGGTGGCCGAGGTCGCGCGCGCAACCAACCTGTTCGGCCAGAGCAGCGCATCGCCGACCGACAAGGTCGAGGCGATTGCAACGCGCCAGCGTGGTGGCCACAAAGTGCTGATGGTCGGGGACGGGCTCAACGACGGGCCGGCGCTGGCCGCCGCCCACGCTTCGATCGCTCCCGGCACAGCCAGCGACGTGGGACGACAGGCAGCAGATATCGTGTTTCTTGGGGACTCGCTGATCGCGGTGCCGAGGGCGGTGCGCGCTGCGCGGCGCACGATGCGGATCGTGCGGCAGAACTTCGCGCTCGCGATCGGTTACAACGCGCTGGCGGTGCCGCTCGCGGTCATGGGGTTCATCACGCCGCTGCTGGCGGCAGTCGCGATGTCGACGAGCTCGCTGATCGTGATCGGGAACTCGCTGCGCCTTGTTAGGGCCGCGCGATGAGCAGCCTGGGAATCACCATTCCGATCGCGCTGTTCATGGGGCTGCTCAGCTTAGCGGCGTTCTTCTGGGCGCTACGCAGCGATCAGTTCGAGGATCTGGACGGTGCGGCCAACCGCATCCTGCTCGATGATGATGAGGCGATCTGAGGAGATGCGCTTCGCACTGGCCTTCGGGCTCCTGGCGCTTGCCCCCGGAGCGGCGAATTCGGCGGCCTGGATGGTGCCGACGCAGCTTGTGGTCGCGATGTGCGGCGACGGCCCCGCTGGCCTTACCGACGTCGGAGTGCCGATGCCACCGAGGCCGTTGGGCGGTGAAGAGCACCCGTGCCCGAAAGCGTGTCACTTGGGCTGCTCGCGAGCGAAGCCCCGCTCCAGTAGCTTGAGGCGATCCACGACCGAGTAGAAGAACGCGGTGGACCACCCGATCAGGATGATCCCGCTCGCACCCTCGATCGCCCCCAGGATGCGGCTGCCGACGGGCAGCACCAAATCGCCGTAGCCGATGGTCACGTAAGTCGAGATCGAGAAATAGAGCGAGTGTTCGAGGTCGGGCAGAACGCCCAGCCACAGGTAGACCCCGGCCCAGGTCCATATTTCTATTGAATGCAGCGCGAACAGGCCGAATGCCGCCAACACGATTGCCGCGGTGTTCAAGACGACCGCCAGCAGTCGGCTCGAGGCGTGGCGATGGCGGCGCAGGATGGCGAGCAATGCGGCGAGACCGCCGAGATGCATCAGGACCGTCGTGGCAACAACCAGCGTAGCGGTGCCGAGCTGTTGAAAAAGAGTCATGCGATCATGACGCCGGCTTTGCCCAAAAACGAGTGTGGCAGCTCTGGCACTGATCGCTCATGCGCTCAACTAGGTCGCGGGTGGCCCGCGGGTTCCTTGCCGCTGCCGCCCGGGACAGTTCGCCCGCCTGGACCGCCATAGTCTGCGATATGGCGCGAAACCATTTCGGGGCAGCATCGATCCGCGCCTGGATCTCGGCCTTGTTCGCGAATCCTACTTGTTCGGCGGTGTGGTTTCCGACCCGAAGCCGGCTCGCATGCGCCATGCGATTGGAGTGGAGTTCGAGCGACCGTGCCGCCCGCTGGAGCTTCGACCATGCCGCCCGGTCCATCACACTGGGGTCGAGGACCTCCGTTTCGCTTTTCGCGCTTGCGACCACATCCCAGATCGTGATCGCGGCCGGGTTGATCCCGTCGATCATTGCTTCGTGCGTTTCGACCGTTGCCGGGGCCTTGGCTCGCGGCGTGGCCGGGCTTGAGGCCAGCAGGCAGCCCGCAATCGAGACTGGGAGCAAGCGCCAAAAACCGCGCATTCCGCTGCCCTTATCCCGCCTTCGTGCAGGTTGGCGGCGCTGAGCCGGAACGGTCGTGGCTGCTGATCTGCGTGTGGCATGCAGTTGCTCGTCGGCGCGCTTGGACATAATTTTCAACTCGGATGAAGATCGCCTTCTATCCACCG
>JBDSOM010000219.1:0-18061 GCA_039914785.1 Novosphingobium sp. | reverse complement strand
GCCATCATTCCGCCGGCCGCCTGGAACAGCCCGTCATAGCCAGGCAGAGCCGCCATTGGTCCGGTCTGGCCGAAGCCGGTGACCGAACAGTAGATCAGCCGCGGGTTGATCGCCTTGAGGCTCTCGTAGTCAAGCCCGAAGCGTTTGAGGTCACCGACCTTGTAGTTCTCGATCAGCACGTCGGAGGTTTCCACCAGCTTGCGGATGATCTCCTGCCCCTCGGCCTTGGAATGGTTGAGCGTGATCGAACGCTTGTTGCGGTTGGCGGCCGTAAAGAAGCTCGAATGGCGCGGATCGACGCCATCCTTGCCCTTGACCCAGGCGAGCCCATAACCACGCCCGTCGTCGCCCACGCCGGGACGCTCGATTTTAATCACGTCGGCCCCAAGATCGCCGAGGATCTGGGCCCCTACGGGTGCCGCGAACACGCGGCTCATGTCGATTACGCGGATACTTTCCAAGGCGCTGCCGGGCTTGCTCATTGGAAGCCCCAATCGCCACGGGTCGAAAGACCATGATGAGTATAGAACAATCCTGATACCTCCAATACGCGCACAATATCGCAGATCATGTCATCCGCCTGCGCGGTGACCTAAGCGTCGAGGAAGCCTGGCCGTGTGCAACCGGACACGCCAAGGCTATCCCAACTCGAACAGCGCGGCCGCCCCCAAACCGCCAGCCACGCACATCGAGACGACCACGTAGCGCACCCCGCGCCGCTTGCCCTCGATCAGCGCGTGACCGGCAAGCCGGCTCCCGCTCATGCCGAATGGATGCCCCAGCGCAATCGCGCCGCCGTTGACGTTAAGTTTGTCGGGATCGATCCCCAGTTTCTGCTGACAATAGACCGCCTGGCTTGCGAAAGCCTCGTTCAGCTCGAACAGTCCGACGTCATCGATCGATACCCCGGCGCGCGCGAGGAGCTTGGGAATGGCGAGGACCGGGCCGATCCCCATCTCGTCGGGGTCACAGCCGGAAACCTGGAAGCCGCGATAGACGCCCAGGATGGGCAGCCCCTCCTTTTGCGCGGTAACCAGGTCCATGACGATCTGGGCCGAGGCACCGTCCGACAGCTGCGAGGCATTGCCGGCGGTGACATGACGGCCTTCCTTGATGACGAGGCCATCCTTGAACACTGGCCGTAGCTGGGCGAGGCCCTCGGCGCTCGTGTCGGCGCGCACGCCCTCGTCGGCAGTCAGGGTCACGGTCTCCCGGCCAGTCTCGTTCCCTTGTTTGTCAGTCAGCACCTTTTCGACGGTGATCGGCACGATCTCTTCGCCGAAGCGCCCGGCTGCCTGAGCTGCCGCTGCTCGCTGATGGCTGAGGGCGGCAAAGGCGTCCTGCGCCTCCCGGCTAATGCCGTAGCGCTCGGCAACCACTTCGGCGGTTTCGACCATTGCCATGTACGCGTGAGGATCGGCGGCAATGACTGCCTGGGACCTGTTGCGGTAGGTCGGCTGGTGCTTGCCGATGGTCAGCGAGATCGACTCCATTCCGCCTGCGACAGCAATGTCGATCTCGTCCGAGCGAATGCCGCGGGCTGCCAACGCAATGGCGTTAAGGCCCGATGAGCATTTGCGGTCGAGCGTGAAGCCGGCCACGCTGTTGGGCAGCTTAGAGGCATGGACCGTCAATCGGCCGAGATTGTAGCTCTGGGTGTTCCAGTGATTGCCGACGCCCAGGTAGACGTCGTCGACCCGCGCGGGGTCGATGCCCGACCGCTCGAGCACAGCATCGACGACATGGGCGCTCATCACCGGAGCTTCGGTGTCGTTGAAGGCGCCGCGATAGGCTTTGCCGATGGCGGTACGGGCGGTGGCTACGATAGCTGCGTCGCGCATGATCTTAGGCTTCCTTGGTAGCAGGCAGGAAATTTCTCTCTCCGAAGAAGGCCTGCATGTGGCGGATCTTCCCCGAGACATCGAAATGGAACACGTCGATCACGTCGATGCACATCGGCTGGCCTTCCCAGGCCAGGTCGACATGGAAAGGGAAGGCCGCATAGGCAGGGCCCAACCGGATCGGCCCATCGAGCGTCAACTTCGCGCCGGAGCCGACCGTTCCGGCGAAGAACTGGGCGAACGCGGCACGGCCACGCTGGACCGCTCCACCGACCGGGTCCTCGACGACGGCGTCTTCGGCAAAGAGCCCCACGACTGCCGCCACGTCCTCGCGCGCGAACCCGTCGATGTAGGCTTCGACTGCTGCGATCATTTGTTCAGGCGCAGCCATCGGTCATCCTTCCGGGAAATAGCGGCTGATCGTATCGACCACGCAAGCGGGTTTCTCGCTTCCATCGATTTCGATCGTGACCCGCACGACCGACTGGATCGCGCCTTTGACCTCTTCTACCGAGACGATCTCTCCAGTTCCGCGGATCCTTGCGCCGATTCTCACCGGGCTGAGGAAACGCAGCCTATCGGAGCCGACGTTCACCGCGTGCGAGAAGCCCTGCACTTCGATCAGCTCGGGCAGGAAGTGGTTGACCAAGCTGAGCGTAAGATAACCGTGGGCGATCGTGCCGCCGAAGGGCCCGTCCTTGGCACGTTCCGCATCGACGTGAATCCACTGGTGGTCGCCGGTGGCCTCGGCGAAAAGGTCCACGCGGCCTTGATCTATGGCGAGCCATTCGCTCGGGCCCAGCGCGGTGCCTTCCTGGCCGACAAGGTCCCGCGGCGATTTGAATATTCGTGCCATGCTCACGCGCGCTGGCTGGACACGGAGACGATCTCTCCGGTCATGTAGCTCGACAGATCCGACGCGAGGAACATCATCACGTTGGCGACTTCCCAGACCTCCGCGGGCCGGCCGAACGCTTCCTGGGCGGAAAGCTGAGCGAGCAATTCGTCGGTGGTGACCTTGGCCAGGAACGCGTGCATAGCGATCGAGGGCGCAACCGCGTTGATGCGTACACCGTGCTCCGCCGCTTCGATCGCCGAGCAGCGGGTAAAGGCCATGACTCCCGCCTTGGCGGCGGCGTAGTGCGCCTGCCCCTTCTGAGCACGCCAGCCGAGGACCGACGCGTTGTTCACAATGACGCCAGCCTTGCGCTCGTACATTGCGGGAAGGAACGCGCGGGTCATACGAAAGACGCTGTTCAGCGTGACGTCGAGCACGCGGGACCACTGGTCGTCGGTCATCTCCACGACCGGCACCTCACCGCCGAGGCCGGCATTGTTGATGAGCACGTCGATACGGCCGAGCTCGTCCTGCGCGGCGGCATGGAGACGATCGACTTGATCCTGGAGGGTTACGTCGCAAACGACGGTCGCCGGCCGCACGCCGCTTTCGTCGGCAATCCGTTCGGCCGCTTCGGCAAGGCGCCGCTCGTGGAAATCACTGATCAGCACGCGCGCGCCCTCTTCAGTCGCGCGCTTCGCCGCGGAATAGCCGATGCCCGTGCCCGCAGCGGCAGTAACGACGACGGTCTTGCCTTTCAGCAAGCCCAGCGGCTCGGGGTAGGCGGGAATGGTCATAAATCACCTCGAGGTTCGCGAGGCAGCCCCAGGCCGCGCTCCGCAATCAGGTTGCGCTGAATCTGGTTGGTGCCGCCATAGATCGTGTCGGACCGGGAAAACAGAAACAGGTTGGGCAAAATGCCCCATGCATAATCCTCGCCCTCGGCGATCTCTCCCGCCTGGCCCAGCACGTCCATGGCGAGCTCGCCCAAGTCCCGCCGCCAAGTCGCCCACTGGATCTTGTAGGTGAGCGCCGCACCGTCGATCGCCGAATGATCGTTGTTCGAAAGCATGCGCAGCGCGCCGTAGCGCATCAGCCGCAAGCCGATTTCCGCCCGGGCTAGGCGCTGCCGGATCACCGGGTCCTCAGCCGCGCCGTTCGCTTTGGCGACGCGCACGATCTCGTCGAGTTCATTGCGGAAACCCATCTGCTGGCCAAGCGTCGAGACGCCGCGCTCGAACGCAAGCAGCCCCATGGCGATGCGCCAACCGTCGCCGGGCGTGCCGATCAGGCTGTCGGCGGGGCAACGCGCATCGGAGAGGAAGGTCTCGTTGAATTCGGCGTCGCCGTTGATCTGACGGATCGGCCGCACTTCCATGCCGGACTGGTCCAGCTCCATCATCAGAAACGTGAGCCCTTTGGGACCGCGCGAGCCTTCATCGCTACGCGCCACTACGAAGATCCAATCCGCATAATGCGCCAGGCTCGTCCAGACCTTCTGGCCGTTGACGACCCATTCGTCGCCTTCGAGCCGCGCCTTCGTTCGGACGTTCGCGAGGTCCGATCCCGCGCCCGGCTCCGAATAGCCCTGGCACCAGATCGAGGTTCCCGCAGCGATGCCCGGCAGGAAGCGGGCTTGCTGCTCTGCCGTGCCGAATGCCAGGATCGTCGGCCCGGCCAGCTCGACCCCGATGTGGTTGATCCGTCCCGGCGCGCCGGCGCGGGCGTATTCCTCGGCGAAGATCACTTGCTGGGCTAGCGTGGCGCCTCGCCCGCTCCACGCCTCGGGCCAGCCGATGCACGACCAGCGGCCAGCGGCCAGCTCCTGCTCCCATTCCTTGCGACGCTCGATCTTCTCACTGAGGTTGGGAATACCGCGGATGTCGGCGAACGCGCCGGCCATGCGCCGTTGCAGCCATGCGGCGCATTCACTGCGGAACTCTTCGTCGGCGGGAGAGAAACCGAGCTTCATGCCGCTGCTCCGAGCATTATCCGCGCAACCTGCTCGCGATGCCAGGCGCTGGTCCCAAGCAGGGTCTGGATCGAGCGCGCTCGCTTGAAGAACAGGTGCGTATCGTGCTCCCAGGTAAAGCCGATCCCGCCGTGAAGCTGGATCATGTTGGCCGCGCACATGAAGAACGTATCGGCACAAAAGCTCTTGGCGGCATGCAGCGCCAGCTCCGCTTCGTCCGACCCTTCGTCGAGCGCGCAGGCCGCCCAGTACACCGCCGAACGGGCCTGCTCGATCTCCACCATCATGTCGGCGAGGCGGTGCTTGTAAGCCTGGAACGAGCCGATCGGCCGGCCGAACTGGATGCGTTCCTTGGCATAGGCGACGGTTCGGTCGAGTGCTTCCTGCGCCCCGCCGAGCGCTTCGGCCGCGAGCACGACAAGGCCCGCCCGTTTCGCCGCGGCAAGCGCCTCGGCCCCGCGGGGCAACTCTTGCGCCGCCGCCTCGGTCAGTGCGAGTGTGGCCAGAGGCCGGGTCTGATCCATCGTCACGTGCGGCGTCACCGAAACGCCCGGCCCACCGGCCTCCACCCACCATGCCCGATCGCCGCTCGCAATCACGAAGAGATCGGCCGAAGCGCCGTGCGGCACGAAGTCGGCCGCCAGCGACAGCATGTTGCCAGCCTCCGCGACATCGTCCGCGGTGGCGAATGCCGCCACGGCCTCGCCCGCGATCAGCCGCGGCAGCCATTCCGCGCACTGCTCCTCCGAACCGGCTATAGCAAGGGCGCGGGTAGCCATGACATGGCCCAGCAAGGGCAGGGCCGCGACCGTAGCTCCAGCGCATTCCGCCAGGATCGCCAGCTCGACCATGCCCAACCCGACACCGCCCAGATCTTCGGGAATTCCGACCCCGCCCAGCCCGAGCTCGCCGCAGAATGCCTGCCACAGCGTCCGGTCGATGCCGTCGCCGGCCATCGCCGCGCGCGTCCGCTCGCTTGTCGCGTTCTCCACGAAGAACGCGCGCGCGGTGTCGGCAATCATCCGCTGCTCTTCGCTGAAGGCGAATTCCATGGTTAGGTGCCCCAGACTTTGCGCGGCGAAGCACGTTTGCTCAGCAGCTTGTCGACCGCGCCGCCGACATCGGCGGGTGCCCAGCGCGCACCGCTGTCGACGAACGGGCCTTCGCGCCAGCCGTCCTCGATCATGATCTTGCCGCCCTCGAGCTCGAAGACGCACCCGGTGACATGCGCCGATTGGCCGCTCCCGAGCCATACGACCGTAGGCGCGATGTTGGCTGGGTCCATGGTGTCGAAGGTCTGCCGCTCTGTCGCCATCTTCTCGGCGAATGCCTGCTCGGTCATGCGGGTGCGCGCGGACGGGGCCAACGCGTTCGCGGTGATGCCGTAGCGGCCAAGCTCAGCTGCCTGAACGAGCGTCAGCGCGGCGATCCCGCCCTTGGCGGTCGAATAAGCCGCCTGGGCGATCGAGCCTTGGAGTCCAGCGCCCGAAGACGTGTTGATAATCCGCGCGTCGGGATTGGTGCCCGCCTTCTGCTTCGCACGCCAGTAATCCACAGCGTGGCGCGACAGGCTGAAGTGGCCACGCAAGTTGACGTGCATCGTGGCGTCCCATTCGTCGGGAGTCGCCGAAACAAACATGCGGTCGCGGACGATTCCGGCGTTGTTAACCACGACGTGGAGGTCGCCGAACGCCGCGATGGCGGCCTCGACGATGCGCTTGGCAGCATCCCAGTCGGCGACGTCCTCGTAATTGGGGATCGCCTGACCGCCGCCGCCCTTGATCTCTTCGACGACGGCGTCGGCCGCGCTGGTATCCCGGCCCTCTCCGCCCAGCGATGAGCCGATGTCATTGACGACGACGTTGGCGCCCTCGGCGGCGAAAGCCAGAGCGTAGGCGCGGCCCAGGCCGCGTGCCGCGCCAGTGACGATCACGGTTCGATTGTCGCAAATACCCATCACAGCCTCTCGATAATGGTTACGTTGGCTTGGCCGCCGCCTTCGCACATCGTCTGCAAGCCATAGCGCCCGCCGGTGCGCTCCAGCGCGCCCAGCATAGTCGTCATCAACCGCGCCCCGGTCGCGCCCAGCGGATGACCGAGCGCAATCGCACCGCCCTGGACGTTGACCTTCTCGTGCGGGATGCCGAGCTCCTTCATCCATGCGAGCGGGATCGAGGCGAAGGCCTCGTTGCATTCGAACAGGTCGATCTGGTCGATCGTCATGCCCGCCTTTGCCAGCGCATGCTGCGTCGCGGGAATCGGCGCGGTGAGCATCCACACCGGATCATCGGCACGTACCGACAGGTGGTGGACCCGCGCGCGCGGCTTTAGGCTGTGATCCCGAACCGCCCGTTCGGACGCGATTAACAGCGCGGCGGCGGCGTCGCAGTTCTGACTTGCGATTCCGGCGGTAATGACTCCGCCTTCCTGGACTGTCTTGAGCATCGCGAGGGCTTCAGGCGTGGTCCCCGGACGAATAGTCTCGTCCGTGGCAAGCCCCGCCAGCGGCGCGATCTCGCCACTGAACCAGCCCGCGTCGGTCGCCGCTTGGGCGCGCCGATGGCTTTCCACCGCAAAGGCTTCCATCGCCTCGCGGCTAATGCCCCACTTGTTCGCGATCATCTCGGCCGAGTTGATCTGATTCAGCGGATCCTTGCCATACCGCTCGGACTAGCCCGCCGCGCCGGTGAATGGATCGTCGAAGCCGTAAGCCTGGCCCGCAGACATCGCCGCGGAGATTGGGATCGCGTTCATCGCCTGGCTGCCGCCGGCGACGACCAGATCCTGCGTCCCAGACATCACGCCTTGGGCGGCGAAGTGGAGCGCCTGCTGGCTGGAGCCGCACTGGCGATCGACGGTCGTGCCCGGCACGTGCTGCGGCAAGCCGGCGACAAGCCAGGCCGTACGGCCGATGTCGCCCGCTTGCGGCCCAATCGTATCGCAACAGCCCCAAACCACGTCATCGACCGCACCCGCCTCAATCCCGGTCCGCTCGATCAGCGCGCGGAGCGGGTGCGCTGCGAGGTCGGCAGGGTGCAGCTGCGCCAGACTGCCCTTCTTGCGTCCCATGGGCGTGCGTACCGCGTCGATGATGTAGGCTTCGGCCATTGCATTTCCCTCAGGCAAATGTGTGCTTGGCGCCGATCGGCAGCGATCCGCCGAGCACCGCTTCGTCGATCCGCTTCAGGTGAAATGCGCGGTCGCCCCAGGCGCCGGCCAAAGCCCAGGAGCGCTTCATCCAAAAATGAAGGTCGACCTCATAGGTGTAACCCATCGCCCCGTGGACCTGGATCGCCGTCTCCGCCGCGATGATCGCAGCGTCCGTGGCAGCAAGCTTGGCGTGACTGACGTGAACCGCGGCGTGGGCCTCGCCCGCCTGCAGCGCGGCGCCGGCGCGCCAGACGACCGGCTTAGCGAACTCGATCGCGACGGCGCACGAGGCAAGCTGATGCTTGATCGCCTGGAAAGCGCCGATCGGCTGGCCGAACTGCTGCCGCACTTTCGCGTACTCGGTCGCCTGAAGGAGCATCGCGTCGCCTAGTCCTACGAGCTGCGCCGCAGCCATCAGCGCGCCGAGATCGAGCAGAAGCGGATCGTCGCTCGCCTCCTCGGGCCGGGCGGCAAGCAGCCGGAGGGGGTCGACGCTGGTCAGCGGTGCGCCTTCGGCGTCCGCGACCCACGGATTGGCCGCATGCGGCAGAGTCAGCTGGCACTCTCCGGTGACGATCGCGCCAAGCTCGTCCACCCGGCCCTGCGCGGTCAGCCAGGGAACGCCGACAAAGGCGGTATCTACCAGCGGTTCGGCAAGGCAGGCCCGGCCGCATTCGACCGCGATCAGCGTGGCTTCGACGAGCCCCATTCCGAGCCCGCCCTGCGCCTCCGGCACCAGCAGCCCGGTCAGCCCCATCTCGACAAGACCTTGCCAGATCGCGGAATCGCGCGGCCCTTCGGCGTCGAGGCGACGCAGTACTTCGGCCCCGTGCGTGCCGGCCAGGTAGTCGCGCACGCTTTGGGCGAGCAGAAGTTGATCCTCGGTGAAACGGAATTCCATCGTCCCCTCCCTCAACCCGCACCGACGCGAGGCAGGCCGAGCAGCCGTTCGGCGATGATGTTGCGCTGGACCTCGTTCGAGCCAGCATAGATCGGGCCTGAAAGCGAAAAGATGTACCCTTCAAGCCATTGGTTGAACCGGCCGTCAGCAAAGCGCTTCAGCTCGGCATGCGCCCCGAGCAGTTGCATCGCGGTGCGGTGCATCGCGCGGTCAAGCTCCGACCAGAATATCTTGGTGAGGCTTGCCTCCGCGCCGATCTTGCCGCCGGCAAGGATCTTCGCGGCCACCGCATAAGTGTTGTAGGCATAAGCCTGGGCCGCGCCCCAGGCCTGGACGACCGCTTCGCGCGCGCCCGGCGAGGCGTTGTCGGCATTGGCGCGGTAGAGCTCCACAAGCCGCTTGGCGGTGGCCTGGAACCGTCCCGGGGAGCGCAGCATCAGCCCGCGCTCGAAGCCGGCGGTCGCCATGGCCACGTTCCAGCCCTCGCCCTCACCGGCCAGGCGGTTCTCCACCGGCACGCGGACCTCGTCGAAGAACAGCTCGGCGAAACCGGTGTCGCCGTGAAGCTGTCGGATCGGCCGGCGGGTAACGCCCGGACTGTTCAAATCGAACAGGATGAAGGTCAGCCCCTTATGCCGCTTGCTGTCCGGATCGGTGCGGAAAATCCCGAAGCCCCAGTCAGCGAAAGCGGCTCGACTAGACCACGTCTTCTGTCCGGAAAGGATGTAATCGTCGCCGTCGCGAACGGCACGGCTCGAGATTGCCGCCATGTCGCTGCCCGCGCCAGGTTCCGACCATGCCTGCGCCCAGATTACCTCGCCATTTGCCATCGGGGGCAGGAAGCGCGCTTTCTGTTCGGGGGTCCCAAACTCCATGATCGTCGGACCAAGCAGGAAGATGCCGTTCTGGTTGGCCCGATTGGGCGCACCCGCGCTGAAATACTCCTCCTCGAAGATCAGCCATTCGATCAGGTCGAGGCCGCGTCCGCCATACTCCTTGGGCCAGGTGACCATACCCCAATTGCCGCCGGCCAGCGTGCGCTCCCAGGCAACGTGCTGGTCGTAGCCTTCGCGGCATTCGAGCGTCACCAACGCCTCACGGGGTACGTGGCGCTCCATCCAGGCGCGCACTTCGGCGCGGAACGCCTGCTGCTCGGGAGTGTATGCGAGGTCCATCAGAACTTCGCCGTCTTGCCGGTCTCGACGAACGCGTCCCGGCTCTTCTGGGAGTCCTCATGCATGTACATTTCGAGCGTGAAACCCTGCTCCCAACGGTAGCCGCGATCGACGTCCCGCGGTTCGAGCCCATTCAGCGCCTCCTTGGCGATGACGAGCGCCTTGCGGCTCTTGCCGGCGATCACCGCGCAGAACGCACGCGCCTCGCGCTCCAGGTCGGTGCGCGGAACGACTTTCTCGACCGCGCCCAGCCGCCAGGCTTCCGCAGCCGGGATGTTGCCGCCGGTGAAGAAGGCGGCACGAACCTTGTGCAGCGGAAGCATCCGCGAAAGATGGCTTGCGCCGCCCATTGCCCCGCGATCGATCTCGGGCAGCGAGAAATAGGCATCGTCGGCGGCAATGATCGTATCGGATGCTCCGCAAATCCCAATCCCACCGCCGATGACAAACTTGTGGACCGCGGTCACCACCGGGACTTCCGCCTCGCGGACGGCCTTGAAAGTCAGATAGTTCCCGCGGTTGAGGGCTGTGATCCGCTCCGGGTGGGCCTGCATCTCCTTGATGTCGACACCGCCGCAAAACCCACGCCCATCCGCGCGGATGAGGATGCAGTGAACATCGGGATTACGCGCTGCCTCAGTAATGATGCCCGGCAGCGACATCCAGGTCTCGCTGTCGAATGCATTGACCGGGAGAACGTCGAAGACGATTTCCGCAATTCTATCCTGGATCGTGCAGGTGATTGGCATCAGATTTGTCCCTGTCCGCACAGTGCGGAAAGCCGCGCACGCGCTTCGGTTTCGATTGCGGCGATCAGGTCGGCGCAGCTCGGCAGGTCCCCGATCCGGCCCGCGACCGCGCCGGTGGCCATTAGACCGTTCTCGGCATCGCCCGCGACGACAGCACGCTGGATCAGCATGGGGGCCGCGGCCGCCATCATCGCCTGCGCAAGCGGCATCTCGCCGTGGCTAGTCATGCCTCGCGCCGTTGCGAGGACTTGGCCCCAGCCCATTCCGGTCTGGCGCTTCATCTCCAAGCCCGCCTCGATCGCCCGTTTCCACATCGCGAGCTTCCCCGACGCCTCGATCCGGCGCAGCAGGGGATTGAGGATCATGCGCTGCGGGATTCCATCGACCTTCGTCGATACTGCAATGTCGCCCGTGCCAGCCCTGACGTACGCCGCCTTGGGTTGTCCTGGGACGGGGCTTTCCGCGGTCATGAGGAACCGCGTGCCCATGGCGATGCCCACCGCGCCGAACGCCAGAGCCGCAACCAACCCCCTGCCGTCGGCAAAACCGCCTGCGGCAACGACGGGAATGTCTACGGCGTCGAGCACTTGCGGTAGCAGGATCGTGGTGGGCACCGCACCGGTGTGTCCGCCGCCCTCCCCGCCTTGGACGGTAACCATCTCGCAGCCGAGCTGGACCATCTTTTGCGCATGCTTGACCGCTCCGACCGTCGGGATGCACAAGATCCCCGCATCACGGAAACGCCCGATCATCTTGGCGTCGGGGCCCCGACCGAAGCTCACCGCGCGCACGCGGTCGCTATTGGCGAGGATGACCTCGACGATCTCGGCCGCGCCAGGCTGGAAACTGTGGAAGTTTACACCGAAGGCATGCGGCGTCAGGTCCTTGAGTCGCGCGATCGAGTCCGCGGTTTCGGCCGGGGTCATCACCGCCGCGGCCAGAAACCCGAACGCGCCCGCGTTGCTGCTCGCCGCGACCAGCGCCGGGGTCGCCACCCAGCCCATCGCAGTCTGGATGACGGGGAGACGGCACCCGAGCCGCTCGGTCAGCACGGTGGCGAGCGCATCGGTCATCCTCAGCCCTCCCCCGCCTGCTGCTTGTTGGCCTTGGCCATAGCCGCGCCGTCCAGCCCGCCGATCGAATTGCCGCTGACCAGATCATTCTGGGCGTGCGCGAAATGATGCATGTGGAAGACCGCATCCATCGCCGTGCGCTTGCCGCGCAAGTCCTCGACGTGATTCAGCGCTTGCTTGGTCAGCCAGTTGCCCAGCCGAGGCCGGGCGGCGATCTCGGCGGCCATAGTGGCGACACGGGCGCGCAGATCCTCGCGCGGGACGATCTCGTTGACCATGCCGAACTGGTACGCCCGCGCCGCCGGCATCCGTTCACCCAGCAGCAGGAAGCCTTTGGCGATCCGCGGCGGCAGTTCGAAGCCGTGGGCGAAGTACTCGACGCCCGGTATGCCCATCCGGTTTACCGGATCCTGGAAGAAGGCGTCTTCGCTCGCGACGATCAAGTCGCAGACCCAGGCAAGCATCAGCCCTCCGGCGATGCAGGCACCCTGGACCATCGCGATCGTCGGCTTGGGGATGTCGCGCCAGCGGCGACACATGCCCAAATAGACCTCGTGCTCGCGGGTGTACAGCAGCTCCGCGCCGGGCCGGGTGGTGTGATCGCCGAACAGCATCTTGCGGTCGAAGGGCACGAGATGATCGCGTCCCGGCGTGCCGATGTCGTGGCCGGCGCTGAAGTGTTTGCCCTCGCCGGCCAGGACGATGACCTTTATCGCATCATCGTCCACCGCGCGCTGGAACGCGGCGTCCAGCGCATAAGTCATCTGGCTGTTCTGCGCGTTGTTGAAACCGGGCCGGTCCATCGTGATCCAGGCGACTGGACCGTCCGTTTCGTAGCGCACCGGCGTGTCGGTTTCGTAGACCGGCGCCTGCTCCTGCCGGGGGACGAGAGCATCGCTCATGCAGCGGCCCTCAACGCTGGCGGATTGTCCTTGAACACCGATGCGCGCAGCCCGTGCGGATCCAGTCGGGCGATGATCTGGATCGCAGCGGCGTCGGGCAAGGGGGTTTCGCGAAGGTCGCCCGCAAGCAGCGGAAACCCGGTCGCCTCCTGTACTTCGCCGAAGGTCACGCCGGGATGCAGCGAGATCACCCGCATCGCGTGGTCCGGACCACCAAAATCCATCACGCACAGGTTCGTCACGACAAAGCGCAAGTCGATGCCCGAGTAGTTGCCGCCGGAGATGCGCCTCGCCGGATTGTAGCCCGCGCTCGACACCATATCGACCTCACCCTCGACGAAGACTCGCTTCGAATGCGTGGGGATGAACATCGAATTGGCGTGGTAGATCGAGTTGCCGGGAAAGCCACGCACGCCCAACATCTGCGTCTTGGGCTGCCTATGTGTACCGCCAAGCTGCGACAAATTCGTCTGGCCGAACCGGTCCACCTGGGTCGGGGTGACCATCGCGTGACGCCGGCCGCCCGTCCACACCGCGCTGTCGAAGAACCGTGAGAACGGCAGATGACCGGCGAAACGCGGGGTGTAGTCTCCTCGCGGGCCGATCGGGACCGGTTCTTCGACCAGATAGGCTTCGCCATCGGTCATCATAAGACCGGGCGAATGCGTCAGCTTGGCCAAGCCAGCCCCCAACCGCGGGATCGGCCCGATACCGGTCGCGATCTGCTCCGCCGAGGTCCGGAACGCCTCGGAGCAGGCGAAGATGCACAGTTCGGCTAAGGTTATGTCGTTCATCAGAATATCGGCAGCGGGAGGGCCGCTACCGCCTCCTTTCCACCGAAGCCTGCGAGATAGGACGCTTCGTCTTTCCCGACGAAACGTTCGGCTACCGCCGACCAATCGCCCGGATCCTTGGCGGCGTCGGCGTAGGCCTTGAGCGCCTTCATGTCCCAGCCATAAGCCGGCGGCATGGAACTGGGATGCGCACCCAATGGCATCTCGGCGACACCGGTGACGAAGCACCGCTCGAAGGCGTTGGCCTTCACATCTTGCGGATAATGGTCCTCCATCCGGTCGACCAGTTCCTCGCAGGACACGTAGGTGCGGGTCGCCGCCTTGGCGAACCACTCGTCGTAGTATGCGTCAGGGCCAAGCAATTGGACGTTGCCCCGCCAGTCGCTCCGGTTGACGTGGATCAGCGCGGCGTCGAGCTTGAGCGGCGGCATCGCGATCAGCACTTCACCGTCGTCGTAGGGCGACTTCACCATCTTCAGCCCGCCGAGTTCGGCCAGATCGGTGCCGAGACCGACCCGCGTCGGCAGGAAGGGCAGACCGAACGCCGCAGCCTTCAGGCCCCACTGGAACATGCCTTCGTCGAGTTCGAGCACTTCGATCTGCCCCGCCTCGCGGCTTTTGCGGAACCACGGCTCAAGCGGGATGCCATCGAGCGAGACGAAGGCGAAGACCAGCTTGCGAACCCTGCCGGCCGCGCAGAGCATCCCGACGTCGGCACCCCCGTAGGAAACGATCGTCAGGTCCTTGAGGTCCGAGCGCAGAATCTCGCGGACCAGCGCCATGGGCTTGCGACGCGGCCCCCAGCCCCCGATTCCCAGTGTCATCCCGTTGCTAAGCTGACCCACGATGTCCGCGGCCGTCATGCGCTTGTCGAGCATAGTCATTGCGCTGCCTGTTGCTTGAGCGCTTCCTGCCACGCCCAGGCGTGGCCCCAGACGCTGATGCGATCGTGACGGGTCGTCTCCCAGCTCGCGGGATCGATCACCAGCCCGTCACAACCGATCTCCAGATCGAACCCGCCGGGCGTCTGCACGTAGAACCCTGTCATCTCATCGTTGACGTGCTGGCCCAGCGAGGCCGATTGGGCGAAGCCGTGCTCGCGCATCCGATCGTGCGCCTTCCCCACTTCGACCAGGCTCGGCAGTTCCAGCATGATGTGGACGCAGCCTGACGGCGGCACCGGCCCTTCGGCGACCGCCAGGCAGTGATGGCGGCCGCCCTGACCATGGAGGAAGGCGAAACCCATGCCCGGATCGTCAGGCAAACCGCCGCCGAAGAAGAACCGCGGCATGTCGGTCTGACCCAGTCCTACAACGTCGCAGTAGAAAGCGACCGTCTCGGCGAAGTTGGGCGCGCCGAGCACCGCGTGACCCATTCCAAGATCGCCAGTGATAAAAGCGGGCACGCCGACCGGAGAAACGAACGGCACATCGTCCCGGCTGTCGCCGTGGAAGAACTCCAGGATGTTCCCGGCCGGATCGGACGTGCGGAACAGGCCCATCACGCGGCGCGATGCCGCTTCCTCCGCCGAGCAGATCTCGACCGGTCGGCCGGCAGCGCGGATCGCGTCGGCGAGCTGCGCGAAGGACGCCGCGTTGGTCACCTCCAGCCCCGACGCAAGAAATCGTTCCGTTGCGCCCTCCTGCACGCGAATGCGGAAGGGGCGTCCATCGATGCGATACTGCGCCGCCCCGTCGGGGGCATCCTCGGCCTGCATGACGCCGGCAACCCGGGTCAGGAACCGGTCCCAGGTCGCAGAGTCCGCGGTCTCGATGATTACATAGCCAAGCGACTTCACTGCCATCGCGTCAGTTCCCTTTCAACAGCTCGAGAAACAGCGGACGCTCGCCGCCGCCGTCGACGTTGATCCGTGCTCCGCTGACCCAGTTCGCCGCGTCCGAGCAGAGCCACACCACGGTGTCGGCAATATCGCCCCCCGTCCCCATCCGGCCAAGCGGAAGCGATGCGGCGATCCGCGATTGCGCCGCATCGTCGCCGTATGTCTGGTCGGCGGTTTCGGTGGCCATCAGCCCGGCGACGATGGCGTTGACGCGGATACCCTGCGGCCCCCACTCTTGAGCGAGCGTCTGCGTCGCGTTGAGCAACCCCGCCTTTGCCGCTCCGTAAGCCGCGGTGCCCGGCGATGGGCGAGTTCCCGAAACGCTGGCGATGTTGACGATGCTGCCCCAGCCTTCGGCCGCCATATGGCGATGCGCTGCACGCGCGAGGTTCATCGGGGCTAGCAGATTGAGCCGCACGACGGCTTCGATGAAGCGCGGCGAGGCTTCGCTGGCCGGCGCTTCCGGCGAGCCGCCGGCATTGTTCACGAGCACGTCCAGTCCACCAAACTCGTCAGCCACGGCATCCACGAACGCTGCTGCCTGGTCCGGATCGCGAATGTCGAGTGCATGGAACAACGCACCCTCGATCGGCTCCGCCAGCGGCGTACGTCCGCAGATCGCAACGTGGGCCCCGTTGGCAACGAAACGCTCGGCGATCGCACGACCGATCCCACGGCTTCCGCCGGTCACGATGACCTTCTGTCCGCTGCAATCGATCGAAACGCGCCCTTGCATCTATGGCTCCCATTATTGACGCGATATGCGGAATCACGCCGTCTCTTGCGCTGAAACCACCACTATCCGAAAGGAAAGTGGTTTTCAATTGACCATTTGCGTATTTGCTGACAAAGTTTTTTTCGAACATGGACAGGCTGGTCGCATAACTGAGTCGGCCGCAATGTGGAGAAACCTGAAATGGCCAGCGCATCGCCCGTTGCCCCGAGCGAGACCGTCCCTCCTTCGACGGAGGCGTTGATCGAGCGCGCTCGGGCGATGGTCCCCGTCCTCAAGGCACGCAGCCGCAAATGCGTCGCGGATCGCGAGGTACCGGCCGAAACCATCGCGGAAATGAAGGAGGCTGGCTTCTTCCGTATTCTGCAGCCGCGCCGATGGGGCGGCTACGAGATGAGCCCCAATACGTTCTTCGAAGTCCAGAAGCTCCTCGCCCAGGGGTGCATGTCGACGGGATGGATGTACGGAGTGGTGGGCTGCCACCCTTATGAGCTCGCCCTGTTCCACAGCCAGGCGCAAGAGGAAGTCTGGAACGAGGATACCTCGGTCCTGGTTTCTTCGTCCTATCAGCCTGTAGGCAAGGTGACACCGGTCGAAGGCGGTTTTCGGCTTTCCGGCCGCTGGGGTTTCTCGACTGGTTCGGGGCATTGCGACTGGGTGCTGCTCGGCGCGCTCGTTCCCCCTGCCGAAACGGGCGGTCCACCAGACATGCGCACCTTCCTGCTTCCACGCAGTGAGTACACGATCGATCGCGATGCCTGGCACGTGTTCGGCCTGCAAGGCACAGGCAGCCATGACGTGATCGTCGACGACGTGTTCGTTCCCGACTACCGCACGCACAGGGCGGTGGACGGCTTCGCGTGCCGCAATCCCGGCCAAGCCGAGAACGACGCGCCGCTCTATCGCCTGCCATGGGCGCAAGTGTTTACCCGATCGGTCTCGACGGCGGCATTCGGCGGTGCGCGCGCAGCGGTCGATGCGGCCGTCGCCATCATGCAGAACCGCATTTCCACGAACACCGGCAAGGCTTCGAAGGCGGATCCGATGTTGCACTCGGCGATCGCCCAGGCCCACGCCCAAACCGTCGAGATGGAAGCGACGCTGCGGCTGACCTTCGATGACCTTATGGCACGCGCAGAGCGCAACGAGGACATTCCGATGGAGTTGCGGGCGCTCTACGCCTATCAGTCGTCTACCGTGGTAAGGCGCCTGGCCAGCTTGGTAGACGGCATGGTGCAACTGCTAGGCGGGCGGGCAGTCTATACCTCCAGCGAGATCATCCAGCCCTGGCTCGACCTCCACGCGGCGCGCGCGCATGTCGCGAACGACCCCAACAATCGCTCGGCAGACGTCGTCGGCACGATGCTGGGCGAACAGCCCGGCTTTACCTTCCTTTAAGCGCCGATATGGCCACTCTCACCCAAGCCACTTACGTCGTGCCGGGCGGACATTCGATCCATCTCAAGGAAGCCGGCGAGGGTCCGGCCGTCGTCTTTCTGCATGGCAGCGGCCCGGGCGCTTCGGGCGCATCGAACTTTCGCCAGAACTACGGCGCGTTCGTCGAGGCGGGATACCGCACCATCCTGCCCGACCTGATTGGTTATGGCGCGTCCTCCAAGCCCGAAGGTGTCGATTATACGCTGCAGCTCTTTACCGAGACGGTGTTCGATGCCCTGCGGCAGCACGGGGTCAAGAGCGCGATACTGGTCGGCAACTCGCTTGGCGGCGGCGTTGCGCTTCAGATCGCTCTCGATCATCCAGGTTTCGTCCGCAGCCTGATCCTCATGGCCCCCGGCTGCATTGAGGAGCAGGCGAGCTACTTCCAGATGCCGGGGATCGCCAAGATGGTGTCCGGCTTCGGCAGTGCCGATTTCAGCCTAGGTGAGCAAAAGCGGCTGGTCTCCAACCTCGTGCACCCGGACTTCGCGGCGCGCATTTCCGACGAGGTCGTCGCCGAGCGTTTCGCCGTCGCCAGGACACAGCCAAAAGACGTCCTGGCGCGCATGCGCACGCCCGACCTGAGCCCTCGGTTGGGGGAAATCTCCTGCCCGATATTCGTGCTGTGGGGCCGCGACGACGAGTTCTGCCCCGAA
>JBDSOM010000103.1:0-10931 GCA_039914785.1 Novosphingobium sp. | reverse complement strand
CCCGGAGGATCGCCTCCACGCTCACCGCGCGCTCTTTCGCCAGCCCGGGATTACCGACTTCAAAGGCTTCGGTGCCGGCATGAGGGCCATTGGCGAATAGCTCTTCGGCGGCTGGCGCCCGCTCAGTTCGCGACACATTGACGCCGAAACGCCATCCCGGAGCGAAACTGTAGGCCGCACCGCCGGATACCGAAAAGGCATCGAAACTGCGCGTTCCGGCGATGAACTGCGGCTGGCTCGCATCGGGCAAGGCAGTCGCCGTCGCGTGTTCGAGCCGCGCGCCGGCTTCAAGCTTGAGCGCGCCCAGTTCCCATTGTTGCAGCGTGAACAGGCCAAGCTGCTTCGACGAATTGCGCGGCAGGAACGCCTCGTCTCCGACGACGTCGAAATCGCGAACCGAGAACTGCACGCCGGTCACCCCTTGCCACCCGCCATGCTTCGCCTGGGTCAACTCGAGCCGACCTTCCATACCCTGGTTGTAGAACGCTGTGCCGACCGAGCCGTCGCCTTCCAATTCGAAGTGGGCATAGTCGGCGAAACCGAAACGGAAGGCGATTTTGTCGAGCACGCTGCCGTGGGGTGTGATTTCGGCGCGCGCATCGATCCGGTCCTGACGTAACTGCAAGCGCGGTGCTTCCTGGGCCTGGCCGGCCTCGGTGGCGAAGCGGATAGGCACTCCGTACAGGCTGTCATAATGGCTATAGGCTAACCCGATCGAGCCGCCCTCACCAATATAGGCGCCGCCGACTGCGGCGGTCCACGTCCGTGCGGCGGTGTTCGGCAATGTGCCCCGCACCCCGGCATTCGCCGCAAAGTCGATCTCGGGATCGGGGTTCGGCAGCACGCTTGAAGCGAGCGCCTGCCCGCGCAGCGCGGGGCTCAGCGCATAGTCGCCGATCCGCAAGTCGTCGGACTTGTCGTAGCTCCCGTCGGCATGCAGCACCCAGCCTCCGCCCAGCCGCACGTCGGCCGACGCCGACAGCGAGCGCTCGTTGGCCGCCGAGCCATATCCGGCCAAGGCACCCAGGTGCACCAGCTCGTCCGGCACGGCGAGTGGAATGCGCCGATCGATCACGTTGACCACCCCGCCCACCGCCGACGACCCGTACAGCAGTGATTGTGGCCCGCGCAGCACTTCGATCCGCTCGGCCAGCAGTGGGCTGACGACGGTGGCGTGGTCGGCCGAAGTGTTCGAGACGTCGATCGAGCCGATCCCGTTGGTCAGCACACGCACCCGCTCGCCTTCGAGGCCGCGCAGGATCGGACGAGAGGCGGTGGGGCCGAACGAACTCGCCGAAACGCTGGGAGTGTGCGCGAGCGTTTCGCCGATCGACGGGCGGATCGCCATGGTCAGTGCCTCGCCCTTGAGCACCGCGACACCCGAAAGTGCATCGATCCGTGCGACCGGCAATGCGGCGGTGACGACGATGTCCTGATTGGCGCGGTCGTGATAATCGCGCTGGGGCTGATCGCCGTCAGGCGAAGCGCGGTCCTGCGCGGATGCGACGGAGGGCGTGCCGACGAGCAGCAAAGCGACAACGGCGGTGCTAGCAGAGATTTCGAGTCGCACGGGGATCCTTTCAGGAGGTCGATGTCCGATCCACTAGCCATCTTGTCGTTATGATACAACATTACATTCGCGCAATGTCGCACCTCTTGAACCCTTCGCCGCGATCCTTATGTTCACCGGATGCCGGCGGTCACACCCCGCCGAGGTGGATACTCCTATGATCGATGTACGACCGTTCGCTGGCTTGGGCCACGCTGATCATGGCTGGCTCGATGCCCGCTATCACTTCAGTTTCGCCAGCTATCTCGACCGAGATCGCATGGGCTGGGGCGCGATTCGCGTGTGGAACGACGACACCATCGCGGGCAAGTCCGGCTTTCCGCCGCACCCCCACAGCGATATGGAGATCGTGACGTTCGTGCGCTCAGGCGCAATCACGCACGAGGACAGCCTTGGCAACAAGGGCTGCACTGGCACCGGCGATGTCCAGGTGATGAGCGCGGGCACGGGAATTACCCATGCCGAATACAACCTCGAGGACGAGGCCACGACACTGTTCCAGATCTGGATCCTTCCCGACCGGGCCGGCGCCCCCCCAAGCTGGGGCCAGCGGGAGTTTCCCCGGGGCGAGCGTTCCGGGCGCTGGGAGATCATGGCGAGCGGCAATCCGGAAGCCGACGATGCCCTGCCGCTGCGCGCCGATGCCAAAGTGGCCGCGGCCAGCATCGGTGCGGGAGAGCGGATCACCTATTCGGCGGACCCCGCCCGCCATCTCTATCTGGTGGCACCGACCGGCCGGATCCTGGTCAACGGTGTCGAGGCACTTGCCCGTGACGGCGTTGCGATCACCGGCGAGGCGGAAGTCGTCGTCGAGGCTTTGGACGACGCCGAACTGGTCCTCGTCGATTCGCGCTAAGCGCGGCTGATTAACCCGCCTTGGCCAGCCGTACTTGCGCACTGGCCAGGCGGGTCATCAACTTGAGGTCGCTTTCGGACAGCTGGAGCGCCGCATCGGCCCAGTGACCGACGATAATCCGCAGTTCGGACAGGCCGATCGGCGCGGCGGCGCGCATGGCGCGCCGTGCTCCGATCAGTCCGCTGTGCTTGCGCTCCGATCTGGTGATGAACTTGCGCACCGCATCGACGCCCTCGCCGGGCGCTGCGAGTTGCTGGACGATCCCCATCTCGTACATGGCTTCGGCGGAATACGTCTCGCTCGACAGGATCATCCGATCGGCCATCGCGGTCCCCAGCTTGCGCGAGAGGAACGCGTGCGCCCCCATGCCCGGAAACAGCCCAAAGACGATTTCCGGCAGCCCGAAGGTAGTACCACGTTCGGCGATGATATGATCGAACGAGAGCAAAGCTTCGAACCCGCCCCCTAGCGCCTGGCCCTGGACCAGGCCGACGGTGATCATCGGCAGGTCGAGCGCCCGCATGTTGCGATGGAGTATTTCGACGCAGCGGTTGCCATAGTGGACCAGTCCGTCGCGGTTGCCCGCGCGGATCAGACCATGGAACAGCTCGAGGTCGCCGCCGAGGCAGAACACGCCGGGCGAGCGACTGCCCAGGACCAAGTAATCGATCGGCAGCTTGCCAGGGCCGAAGTTCCCGACGATCAGTTCCTGCCACTGCTCGAAATCATGGAGCATCGGCAGGGTGAAGCTAGGGCGGTTGGCGGGGCGCATGAACGTCCACAACGCCCTGGCTTCGGTTTCGTACAAGACTTCGAGTTCCGCCAGATTCAGTAGTCGCTCTGGAACGGACAGGCGCTGGACCGAGTGTTCGAGCAATGTTTCTTCGCTGGCGTTCAACGGAATGGCCGGCGCATCCAGATGCGTCGAACCTTCGTGATCTTTATCCAGATCGCTCGCAAGTCGATCCATGCGGCCCCCTGATCGATAGACCCCCACGGCAAGTACTGCCGCGTCCCTGGTCGCGATTTATCAGGAATCTAAACCCGTTAACCATGCTTGTAAAAGATTTTTTAATGTCGGCGAAGAAACAGCGTCCGTGGCGTCACCGGGCGGTATTGTTGCCTAGGCAGAACTACGAAACACGCAATCGACGCTACACGCCCAAACGGCCAAGGGCCTTGTCGAGCATTAGCAGCTGCCACAACAGCCGCGAATTGTCCGATCTTCCAGCGACATGCGCGTCGGCCATCTGGCGCAGTCTCGGCGTATCGAACCATCCCGTCCGCCCCAGCGCCGAACTGGACCCGATGTTTCGAGCAGCGCCTGCCAGCGGACCACGAAACCACTGCGCGATCGGCGTCACAAAACCCTGCTTCGGGCGGTAGAGGACCTCTTCTGGCAAGTAGCGTCGCATCGTGCGCTTGAGCAGCCACTTGCCTTGCCCGCCGCGGACGCGCAGCCGTTCGGGCAAGGCCGCGGCGAACTCGATCAGGCGGTGGTCGAGCAGCGGCTCGCGGGCCTCAAGACTCACCGCCATGCTCGCGCGGTCCACCTTGGTCAGGATATCGCCCGGTAGCCAGAATTTGAGATCGGCATACTGCGCGCGGTCGAGCGCCGAGCGGCCCGGCGCGGCACGCATCAGGGCAACGAGTTCGCGCTCGGCCCGGTGCGAGCCGCGCTGACGCCGGAACTCGTCGGTATAGATCGCTTCCCGCACTTCGGGCGGAGTGACCGCCAGGGCCCGCGCATAGCCTTCGTCGTCGCTGCCGGCGAGCGACAGCAGCGTGGTCTTGGCGCGCAGCGGGCGCGGGGCCCAGTCGGCCTTGGGATAGATCGCGCCAAGGCCGCCGAACAGCGGCCCGCGCACCGCTTGCGGCAGAACGCCGCGCAATCGGGCCTCGCGGTGGTGGAACAAGTGGCGGCGATAGCCGGCGAACGCCTCGTCGGCGCCGTCGCCGGACAAGGCCACCGTCACCGTCTCGCGCGCCAACTGGCACACCCGCCAGGTTGGCAAGGCCGAGGCATCGGCGAATGGCTCGTCGAACATGCCCGCGATCTGATCGACCGCTTCGAAATCGTCGGCCGAGACCAGCCGGCTGCGATGATCGGTGCCGAAGCGCTGGGCGACGGCGCTGGCGTAGCCACTCTCGTCGAGCGCGGCGACGTCGAAGCCGATCGAACAGGTCTTGACCGGCTGGGTGCTCGCCTCAGCCATCAGCGCCACGACCGCCGAGCTATCCACCCCGCCCGACAGGAAGGCGCCCAATGGTACGTCTGCGACCATTCGTGAATTTACCGCGTCGCGCAGCAAGTGCAGCAGCTCGGCCTCGAGGTCGGCATCGCTACCCTGCCGGCGCTGCTCGAACGAGACATCCCACCAGCGGACCGGGGCGGCAGGCGCGCCGCCGTGGCGCAGCAGGCGGTAATGTCCGGCCGGAAGCTTCTCCACCCCGCCGACGAACGAGCGGTTGTCAGGTACATAGCCCCACGTCAGGTAGTCTTCGACCGCCAGCGGATCGACCTCCCGCCGAAGCAGAGGATGTGCAAGCAAACCCTTGAGTTCCGAGGCGAATATGAGGCTCCCGTCGCTGAGCTCAGCGGTAAACAGCGGCTTCACTCCCAGGCGATCGCGGGCGAGGAACAACGTGCGCGCGGCCAGGTCGTAGATGGCGAAGGCGAACATGCCCGACAGACGGGGCAGGCAATCGACGCCCCAGCGCTGCCACGCGGCCAGGATCACTTCGCTGTCGCCATCGGTATGGAACACCGCGCCGCCCGCCTTGAGCTCGGCGCGCAGTTCGCGGTAGTTGTAGATTTCGCCATTGAAGACGAGGATCGCCCGGCCGTCGCTCGACGCCATCGGCTGCGGGGAGCCGGCGACATCGATGATCGAGAGCCGGCGATGGCCGAGCCCGACGCCCGGCGCAGTCCAGATGCCGTGGCCGTCTGGCCCGCGATGAACAAGCGCATCGCACATCCGCTCGACCCGTGTGGGGTCGACCGGTTTGGGCGTCGATAAATGGAAAATCCCCGCGATCCCGCACATGCCGTTCGCCTAGCGAAGTCCCGCCGCGCGGTCCATCCACGGCGCCACCGGACCGGCGGACGCACGGAACGCCCGGAGCGAACCCTCCGCATGGGGTTCCTCGCTGGAAAGGATCAACATCGTCGTCGGCCGGGCGCGCAAGGCGAGGCGATCGGCGATGTTGGCGAGTTTCAGCCGCAAGTTGCTCGCGGTGAGCACGTTGCCGGTGCGGTAGGTGGTCTGGGCGAGGCGGCCGTGCCGCTCTCCCCCGAGCAGGCGGTCGGACTTGAAGTCCACGGCGTCCGGCCCGGGCGCAATCCAGGCCCAGCCCGTGCCGGGGGTTAACGCGCCCTCGCCAAAGCCCCCGGCTTCCTTGCCTTCGTCCTGCGAGGCATAGACCGCGAGAAACACGTCGACTTGGTGCCCTTCGGCGTCTCGGTAGCGCCCCAGCAGCCGGCGTTCGGCCCCGCTCGCGCGCGGCTCCCACCAGACTTGCGGCGCATAAGCGATGCGCTGCCAGCCAGGAACTTCCGGCAGCGAGATCCGCGCCGGCAGCGGCGCACGCAAGCGGTCGGCGGCGTTGGCCCAGGCCGCGACCAAGGTCGCCAGCAAGGCCAGGGCCGACATGGCGGCCAGCGGCGAAAGCGCCCGGCGTTCCAGCGCGGTCAGCACGGACGAGCGCGCGATGGCCTCGGCCTCGATCATCGCATCGTCGGCGGCGCGGTCGAAAAACTTCCAGGCGAGCGCCAGGGTCATCGCCAAGACGACGGCGAAGAATATCCAGCCGTAGACCAGGTGATCGAACCCGGTCGCCTTTTCTGCGCCGACATACTGCGCGACGAAAATCGTCGCCCAGGCGCGAACGCCGTTGGCCAGGATGGGCAGGATTACCGCAAGCGCCACGAAGGCGATCCGTCGCGGCCAGCTGCGGAAACACACGTTCGCGACGAGGACGCCAAACGCGACCATGGCGATCAGGAACTTCACGCCCGAGCATGCCTCGGCGACCTCGAACAGCCCGGCGGGGGTCTCGATGAACACGCCGTCAATGATCGCATGAACCCCGCTGGCCTCGGTAAGCGCGATGGTCAGCTTCGCTGTGACGAGTTGCAGCGCGGGGACCAGCTCGTCCCCGAACGGCACGAGGAACGCCATGTACGCCAGCGGAAACGCCAATCCGCTGCACACCTTGGGCCCGAGCAGGGTGAGAGCGGCGCCGACCAGCATCGCGACCGCGCCCGTTTGGCTCGCGAGCGAAAACCCGGCGAATTGCCCGAGCAACCACAGCAAAGCCGCCGCCGTGAACACGGCCAGGCCGGGCCACCATGCGCGCGGGGTCAGCTGGGCGAGCTGCGGTGCGCGGGTCCAGACGAGCCAGGCGATGATCGCCGGCACGATCAGGATGTGCGTGTATGTCGAGCTGTTCCACCATTGCCCGGCCATTGCCGCCCAATCGTTGTGGAAGCAGGCGATCAGGGCCAGCCACGCCAGCCCGAGCCTTGCCCCAGCGGAACGCCACGGCGCGGGCCACGCGGTCAATCCCGCGATGGACCAGATCCGGCCGAGAGCTTTCATCGCCTCAGGTTGCATCCTGGACGACCAGGCTGCGCAGATCGATGATCTCGGGCAAGTCGGCCAGGGCCTGGCTCCAGCTGAAGCGATCGACCACGAAGGCCCGAGCTTCGCGCCCCATCTCGCGGGCCGATGCCTTGTCGGCGATCAGGCGGCAGACAGCCAGGGCCAGCGCGGAATCGCTATCGGCAATCAGGAAATGCTTGGCGTCAGTCGCCGGGATGCCGGTTGCCGCAGCTGCGGTGAGCACAGTGGGCCGGCACATCGCCATCGCTTCGAGCACCTTGTTCTGGACCCCCCGACCGATCTCCAGTGGGACCAGCGCGATATCAGCGGCCTTGAGCCACGGCCGGATATCCTCGACGCTGCCCCAGACGCGGGTTCCGTTCACTCCGTCGAGCTGCTTCACCCGCTCGCCCGGATTGCGACCGACGATATGGAACGTTGCCGCGGGGGAGGTTTCGCGGATCAGCGGCATGATCCGCTGCGCCGTCCGGATGGCGGCGGCGATGTTGGGCGGATAATCCATCTGCCCGGTGAAGATCAGCTTTGGCCCATCGAGGACCTCGAGGGCAGGCTCGGCCAAGCTGCCGGTGGGATCGAAGAAATCGCTGTCGATTCCGTTGGGGAGTACGCGGACGTCGGTCTCGGCGCGCTCTACGGCGCTCAGCCGAGCCGAAAACAGTGCGGCCTCTTCGGCGCTTATCAGCAGGCTGACCGCGGCTTGGCGCGCGATTCGGGCCTCTTCCTCGCGTAGCAGCCGGGCCTCGCGCGAATAGGCCCACTTGGCGAGGCCTTTGCGCTGCGCGGCATATTCTTCGAACTTGACCGAATCGACGTCGACGAAGTCCGCGACCACCCGGCCCGTGAAGCCCGCCGGGACATACTGACCCATCTGGCCCGAAAAGATGACGATGGTCCCGATAGCTCGGTTCTGAAGGGTGATGCGGACGTAATCCGCCAGCGCTTCGTTGTAGAACGCATGGAGGCTGATCGGACGGCCCGAAAGCAGCGACTGCGCCGCCGAAACGATCATCGGCTTGGCGCGGCGCACAAGGCGATAGGTGCTGGCGATACTCGCGAGCTCGATTTCCTGGTCGGCGTCGTCCGCGCCGTCGGCGAAAGTCGCCACATGGACCCGCGCGAGGCGGGTCAGGCGGCGGAGCAGGTGGTGCGAACGGATCTTGTCGCCGCGATTGGGCGGAAACGGGATCCGGTGCGAAAGGAACAGGATTTCGCGCATCAGCCCAGCCCACGCGCGATTGGCGGGCCCAGGTGATTAGCGATCGCCAGCGGCAGGCGCCGCCACAACGCCGCGAGCGCGGAATTACCGGCGCTGTTCGGGTTGGCGTCACGAGCGGGCGCGCCGGGCGCGGTCCACACGGCATACGTGAGCGGTTCGGGGGTGAATCCCCAGTTCCGCTTGAAATGATACGGCCCGCTGCCGGTCTTGGAGCGGCCGAAGTCGAAGCGGTCACAGCCCCGCCGGCGGGCGTGGCGCATCAGCTCGAAATACATCCGGTCGTTGGCGCGAAGGCGCCGGGCAGCGTGTGTTCCGCCGCCCCAGTAAGGCAGCACCGCGCCACGATGATAAAGCGATAGCACGCTTGCCACCGGGCGCCCCGCGCTCCGGATCGTCAGGATGTCGGCATCCGCGCCGAACGCATCGAGCACGGCGTCGAACAAGGCGCGCGGGAACACCGGCGTGCCAAGATTGCGGACGCTTTCGGCATAAACCCCGTAGTGCGCCCGGCGGTCGCTGTCCGCCGCGCCAACCGTAACGTCCAGTTCGGCATCGAGGCTTTTGCGTAATTCGGCCCGCTGCTTGCGCGGGACGGCCAGGAGCAGGGCCTCGTCGTCGGCGGCGAGCGGCGCGACGAACCCGCAATGGGCGTCGCCGCGCAGCGACCACCCTGCCCTGGCTTGCGGGAGTGCACCGCCGCGCAGTTCGATCGTCGTCACCGACCGGCGCGCTGCAAGTTCTTCCAGCGCCCCGAACATGGTGCCGGCATCAATGCCCTCAGACAGCAACAGCCCTCCCCCGACCGCAAAGCCGCTGGCGGCGAGCATCCGGCCGAACAACGGCGAATGGGTCTCCGTCAGCGGCAGATAGGCGCACAACTGGTTGTCCTGTTCAGCGACCAGCGCGAGGGCTGGATTGCCCGTGCCGCGGGCGACTGCCAGCAGCCATTCGGGCCGATGGAACGGCGTCGCTCCGGGTTGTTCCGCCAGGAACGCATCGATCCGCATGCGCTCCTGCGCATCGCCGAGGTCCGCCTGGCCGACCTGCCCGCGCGCATGGTTGAACGGCGCATTCATGCGGAAAACGGCCGGGCGAGCGGGGCTTCCCGCATTGCCAAGTCGTCCATCCGCCCCCACGAAAATTCGCCGATCAGTTGCTCCAGCTTGCCCGCCATCGCGCCAAGCCGAGAGTAGTGCCGCAGCCGTGATTTCAGGGGCGCACCGGCTACCCGGGGCTGGCCGGGATCGATCTCCCACGGATGGAAGTAAAACACCGCGGGACGCTGGTCCCGGCGATTGACCTGGCGGATCGCCCAGCGCGAAAAGGCGTAGGGCAGCACCCGAAAGAAGCCCCCGCCCCCCGCGGCCAGCCGCCGTCCGGCGAATTCAGCGGTGGTGACCGGGATCTCGATCAGATCGGACCCCGGCAGCGGGTTAAACGCGAACCGCGGGGCTTCGCGCCAGCCGTAGTGATCGTGCGCGATCGGGGCGACGCTCGAGCTGTAAGCATAACCTTGCTCCGCCAGCACCGAGTAAGCCCACGGCGTACGGCGATCTATCGAGAAGCTGGGCGCCCGGTAGCCGGTCACCGCGACCCCGCCCGCATCCTCGATTGTCTTGCGGCTGCGTTTCAGGTCGGCGGCGAAACGTTCAGCGCCTAGCGTGAACACCCGCGCATGATCCCAGCCGTGGCTGGCGAGTTCGTGCCCCGAGGCGGCGATTCGCTGGATCAGGTTCGGATGGCGCTCCGCCACCCAGCCCAGGGTGAAGAATGTCGCCTTGACCTGAGCCTGCGCGAACATGCCCAGGATGAGGTCGCAGTTGCGCTCGACGCGGTCAGCCAGGCTGTCCCAGCTATCCCTGGCGATCACGTTCTCGAACGCGCCGACCTGAAACCAGTCCTCGACATCGACGGACAAGCCATTGATCGGGGGCTGCGAGGACATCTTGTGGGCGATCAGCGGATCAGGCGGCGGCGCGCTGAGCGCCGTCGCCTTCGATCCATTCGATCAGCATCGTCAAGGTGTGGCGGATGGTCCGATCCTGCTCGCTCAGACGATTCTCCAACGCGCCAAGGCGCTCGGTCAGAGCCGCGACTTCGGCCGCGGCGTTCTCGTTCGGCGCGGCAGCGTGATGGTCGCCGTTAGCGAGCTCGATAACCGCCTGCTGCAACTCGGCGATCTGCGCATCGCGCTGGGCAAGCGCGACCTGCAGTTCGGCCAGGATCTCGCTGTCGTCGAGGCGAGTGGCTGGAACCCCCGGCTGCGTCATGAAAGCGTTGGCCTCGTCGAGCGCAACGGCAGACTGCAGCGGCGCCAGGGCTTCCGCCCGCTGCCCGCCGCCCAAAGTGCCGTCACGCTTCAGCTCATCCACGACCTGGCCCAGCATCGCGACATCGACGTCGTGCCGCTCCTCGACCGCTGCGAGCAGGAGCACGCGGTTGGCGATCTGATTGATCCGACGCGGCACACCGCCCGAGGCCGCGTAAAGCTCGGCAAACACACGTGGGTCGAACGAGGGGTTGTCGGTCCAGCCGACCAGCGCCAGGCGATGCTCGATGTAGGGCTGGATTTCCCCGGCCTCCATCGCGTCGAGATGGTGCGTCGCGATGACCCGCTGGCGCAGTTGCTCCAGTCCGGGATGATCATGCAGCGTATTGCGAAAC
>JBDSOM010000152.1:0-8036 GCA_039914785.1 Novosphingobium sp. | reverse complement strand
ACATCGTCCGCAAGTGGCGGCTCCAGCCGGGCCGCATGCTCCTGATCGACTTCGAGCAGGGCCGGATCATCGAGGACGAAGAGATCAAGGCCCAGCTCGCCAGCGAGCATCCTTACGCGGAATGGCTGGGATCGGCGCAGTATAACCTCAAGGACCTGGACGTGGTCCAGCCCGAGCTGGCTGCACTGCCGACCGAGACGACCACGCTCCTCGATCGCCAGCAGGCGTTCGGCTATACCCAGGAAGACGTCTCCAGGTTCCTCGAGCCGATGGCCGCCCTCGGCGACGATCCGATCGGGTCGATGGGCACCGACACGCCCATCGCGGTGCTGTCGAACCGTTCGCGGCTGCTGTACGACTACTTCAAGCAGAACTTCGCCCAGGTCACCAACCCGCCGATCGATCCGATCCGCGAAGAACTGGTGATGAGCCTGGTGTCGATGATCGGCCCGCGCCCCAACCTGCTCGGCCACGATGCGGGCAGCCACAAGCGTCTGGAAGTCGACCAGCCGATCCTGACCAACGACGACATCGCCAAGATCCGCTCGGTCGAAGCGGTGCTCGACGGCGCGTTCCGCACCGAGACGATCGACATGACCTGGGACGCCGACACCGGCGCCGCGGGGCTTGAGGCCGCGATCAAGGAAATGTGCTGGACCGCGACCGAAGCGGTGCTCGCCGACAAGAACATCCTGATCCTGAGCGACCGCGCACAAGGTCCGGACCGCATTCCGATGCCCGCGTTGCTGGCGACGGCGGCGGTCCACCACCACCTCGTCCGCCAGGGCCTGCGCATGAATGCCGGCCTGGTCGTCGAAACCGGCGAAGCGCGCGAAGTACACCACTTCTGCATGCTCGCAGGGTACGGCGCTGAAGGGATCAATCCTTACGTGGCGTTCGAGACGCTCGAGGACATCCGCGTGCGCAAGCTGCCGCACATCGATGCCAAGACGGTCAAGAAGAACTACATCAAGGCGGTCGGCAAGGGCATCCTGAAGGTCATGTCCAAGATGGGCATCTCGACCTACCAGTCGTATTGCGGCGCGCAGATCTTCGACGCCATCGGGCTATCGAGCGAGTTCGTGGAGAACTACTTCACCGGCACCGCGACCACGATCGAGGGTGTCGGCCTGGCCGAAGTTTCCGAAGAAACCGTCCGCCGCCACGCCGCGGCTTATGGCGACAACCCGATCTACGCCAACATGCTCGACGTCGGCGGCATGTACGGCTTGCGCCTGCGCGGTGAAGAGCACGCCTGGACCGCGAACAACGTCGCCAGCCTGCAGCACGCGGTCCGCGGCAACATTCCTGAAAAGTACCGCGAGTTCGCCGAGTCGATCAACGACCAGTCCGAACGGATGCTGACCATCCGCGGGCTGTTGGCGCTCAAGCCCGCCGATGCTCCGGTGTCGCTCGACGAAGTCGAACCGGCTAGCGAGATCGTCAAGCGCTTCGCCACCGGGGCGATGAGCTATGGCTCGATCAGCTGGGAGGCGCACACCACGCTGGCCGTCGCGATGAACCGGATCGGCGGCAAGTCGAACACCGGCGAAGGCGGCGAAGATCCCAAGCGCTTCAAGCCGCTGGCCAACGGCGATTCGATGCGCTCGGCGATCAAGCAGGTCGCGTCGGGGCGCTTCGGCGTGACGACAGAGTACCTGGTCAACTCCGACGACATCCAGATCAAGATGGCCCAGGGCGCCAAGCCCGGCGAAGGCGGCCAGCTGCCCGGCCACAAGGTCGACAAGACGATCGGCGCGACCCGTCACTCGACCCCGGGCGTCGGGCTGATCTCGCCCCCGCCGCACCACGACATCTACTCGATCGAAGATCTGGCGCAGCTGATCCACGATCTGAAGAACGTCAACACGCAGGCGCGGATCTCGGTCAAGCTGGTCTCCGAAGTCGGGGTCGGCACCGTCGCCGCGGGCGTCTCCAAGGCGCGCGCAGACCACGTGACGATCTCGGGCTACGAAGGCGGCACCGGCGCTTCGCCGCTGACGTCTTTGACCCATGCCGGGTCACCTTGGGAAATCGGCCTAGCCGAGACCCAGCAGACGTTGCTGCTCAACAACTTGCGCAGCCGCATCGCGGTGCAGGCCGATGGCGGTATCCGCACCGGCCGCGACGTCGCCGTGGCGATCCTGCTCGGCGCCGACGAGATCGGTTTCGCCACCGCGCCGCTGATCGCGGCGGGCTGCATCATGATGCGCAAGTGCCACCTCAACACGTGCCCGGTCGGCGTCGCGACGCAGGACCCGGTGCTGCGCGCCAAGTTCACCGGCGAGCCCGAGCATGTGATCAACTACTTCTTCTTCGTCGCCGAGGAACTGCGCGCGATCATGGCCGAGATGGGCTTCCGCACCGTCGCGGAGATGACCGGGCGGGTCGACCGGCTCGAGACCAAGCAGGCGATCACGCACTGGAAGGCGCAAGGCATCGACTTGTCGAAGCTGCTCCACCAGGTGCCGCTGGGCGATGGGCCGTCGCTCAACTGGACCCAGCGCCAGGATCACGGCCTCGAAGCCGCGCTCGATCAGGACCTGATCGCCGCCGCCGCCGATGCGTTGGCGAGCAAGCAGCCGGTGGTGATCGAGCGCAAGGTCATCAACGTGAACCGCACGGTCGGTGCCATGCTGTCGGGCGAAGTCGCCCGCCGCTTTGGCCACGCCGGCCTGCCCGACAACACCATCAACGTGCGCCTGACCGGCGTCGCCGGGCAAAGCTTCGGCGCGTTCCTGGCGCAAGGCGTGACGCTCGACCTGACGGGCGATGCCAACGACTACGTCGGAAAGGGCCTGTCGGGCGGCCGGGTGATCGTGCGCCAGCCGGGCCACGTCGACCGTGAGCCGACCGAAAACATCATCGTCGGCAACACCGTGCTCTATGGTGCGATCGCGGGAGAGGCGTTCTTCAACGGTGTCGGCGGCGAGCGCTTCGCGGTCCGCAATTCGGGCGCGATCGCGGTCGTCGAAGGCTGCGGCGATCACGGCTGCGAATACATGACCGGCGGCGTCGTCGTCGTGCTCGGCAGGACCGGGCGCAACTTCGCCGCGGGCATGTCGGGCGGCATCGCCTACGTCTACGATCCCGAGGCGCGGTTCGCGGAACTGTGCAACCCGGCGATGGTCGACGTGCTGCCGGTCTCGACCGCGCGCGACGACGAGGCCAATGACCTTGGAGACACCGGACGCCCGCAACAGCGGTCGGGCGGTGTCTACGGCAACGGCATGGGCGACATGCTGCGTCACGATGCCGAGCGCCTGCGCATCCTGCTGGAGCGCCACCATCTCCACACCGGCAGCAAGCGCGCCCGCGCCTTGCTCGACGACTGGACCAATGCGCTGTCGCACTTCGTCAAGATCATGCCACGCGACTACGCAAAGGCATTGAAGCAACTCGAGACCGAGCGGCTTGAAGCCGCCTCGGTAGCCGCAGAATAACAGGGTTAAGCTAGATCATGGGCAAGGAAACCGGCTTTCTCGAGCTTGACCGCAAGGATCGCACTTACGTCGATCCCAAGGAACGGCTGCACAACTACAAGGAATTCGTGATCCCGCTGCCGGAGGGCGACCTCCGCGCGCAGGCATCGCGGTGCATGAACTGCGGCATTCCGTACTGCCATAACGGCTGTCCGGTGAACAACCAGATCCCCGACTGGAACCACCTGGTCTACGAGGACGACTGGCGCAACGCGCTCGACAACCTGCACTCGACCAACAACTTTCCCGAGTTCACCGGCCGCATTTGCCCCGCCCCGTGCGAGGCGGCGTGCACGCTCAACATCTCCGACCAGCCGGTGACGATCAAATCGATCGAATGCGCGATCGTCGACAAGGGCTGGGAAAACGGCTGGATCGCCGCGCAAGTGCCGGAACAGCGCACCGGCAAGCGTGTCGCCGTGGTCGGCTCTGGCCCGGCGGGCCTCGCCGCCGCACAACAGCTGGCCCGCGCCGGCCATTCGGTCACGCTGTTCGAAAAGAACGACCGGGTCGGCGGGTTGCTCCGTTATGGCATCCCCGACTTCAAGATGGAAAAGCACCTCATCAGCCGGCGGATGGCGCAGATGGAGGCCGAGGGCGTTCAGTTTCGCACTTCGACGGAAGTCGGCGTCACCGTATCGGTGTCGTCGCTGAAGGAAAACTTCGATGCGATCGTCCTGTCGGGCGGTGCCGAGGATGCGCGCAAGCTGGAAATCCCCGGGGCGAACTTGCCCGGCGTCCACCCGGCGATGGATTTCCTGGTCCAGCAGAACAAGCGCAACGCCGGCGACGACGAACTGCGCGCAGCACCGCAAGGCGCGATCAGTGCGACCGGCAAGCACATCATCGTCATCGGTGGCGGCGACACGGGATCGGACTGCGTCGGCACCTCGAACCGCCAGGGCGCGGCCTCGGTCACCCAGATCGAGATCATGCCCCGCCCGCCCGAAAAAGAGAACAAGGCGCTGTCGTGGCCAAACTGGCCGCTCAAGCTGCGCACGTCCTCGAGCCACGAGGAAGGCGTCGACCGCGATTGGGCGATCCTGACCAAGCGCGTGGACGGCGAAAACAGCGTCACCGGCCTCGAATGCGTCCGCGTCGAGTGGGTCGGCGGCAAGATGCAGGAAGTCCCCGGCAGCGAATTCACGCTGCAGGCGGACCTGATCTTCCTCGCGATGGGCTTCGTCGGCCCGCGCAAGCAGGGGCTGCTTGACCAGGCCGGCGTCGCGCTCGACGTTCGCGGCAACGTCGCGGCGACGATGGTCGACTACACCACCAGCGACCCGCAAATCTTCGCCTGCGGCGACATGCGCCGCGGCCAGAGTCTGGTCGTCTGGGCAATCCGCGAAGGCCGCCAGGCGGCGCGCGCGGTGGATCTGGCGCTGATGGGGGTCAGCGAATTGCCGCGCTGAACCGCTTACCCAAGTTTGGAGAGGAAGGGCGCGCCGCAAGGTGCGCCCTTTCCCGTTGTAGCGCGCAGTTGAAGCATATTTGCGGCGCACTATCTCGGGATCATGACCGATCCCGACACGGCCACTTTCGAACGCCTGGCCCGCAACGCGATGGCCGCCCTGCCCTCCCCATTCCGCGAACATCTGGACGGCATTGTCGTCCGCATCGAAGAATTCGGCGATGCCGAGACGCTCGATGCGCTTGGTATCGCCGATCACTGGGACCTGAGCGGGCTCTATCACGGCCGGCCGATCAGCGAGCAGCCGCTGACCGGCGAGATGCCACCCGTCATCTCGCTGTTCCGCCAGCCGCTGCTCGACGAATGGCGCAAAACCGGCGTCGATCTCGCCGACCTCGTCACCCACGTGATCGTCCACGAAGTCGGGCACCATTTCGGACTGTCCGACGAGGAGATGCACGCCATCGAGGACGCCGGGTGACCCCGCCATACCCCGGTGAAGCACCGGTGATGGCCGGGCGATTCTAGCGATCCCGCGTTGCCCGGCCGTACGCCTCATGCCAAGACCGCCGCCATGACCGCCCGGATCGATCCCTTCCACGCCATCGCGATCGGCGAGCTGGCTTATGCGCTCCAGGCCCAGGGCCGATCGATCATCCACATGGAGTACGGCCAGCCCTCGACCGGAGCGCCGGCGGCGGCGATCGCGGTCGCCCACCGGGTGCTCGACGCCGACCCGATGGGGTACTGGGAGAACCCCGCGCTCAAGGCGCGGATCGCCGGGACTTATGCGCAGCAGCACGGCGCTGCGGTCCAGCCGGAACAGGTCATCCTGACGTGCGGCGCGTCGCCCGCGCTGGTGCTGGCGCTGACCACGCTGTTCGCCCCCGGCGCGCGGGTGGCGCTCGCCCGGCCCGGCTATGTCGCCTACCGCAACACGCTCAAGGCATTGCACATGGTCCCGGTCGAGCTCGATTGCGGCGAGGCCGAGCGCTTCCAACTGACCGCCGCCGCGCTCGCCGCGATGGAGCCCGCGCCCGACGGGGTGATCGTCGCCAGCCCGGCCAATCCCACGGGCACGATCATCGCGGATGACGAGCTCGCCGCCATCGCCGAAGTCTGCCAGCGCCGCGGAATCGGCATCGTCTCGGACGAGATCTATCACGGCATCAGCTACACCGGCACGCCGCCACGCTCGGTGCTGACGGTCGCGCCCGGTGCGCTGGTGATCAACAGTTTCTCCAAATACTATTCGATGGCCGGGTGGCGGCTCGGCTGGCTGGTCGTCCCGCCCGACCTCGTCGACCCGGCGCGGGCGCGGATGGGCAACTTGTTCCTGACTCCGCCCAGCCTGTCCCAGCACGCCGGTCTCGCCGCGATGGACTGCCAGGACGAACTCGACGGCCATGTCGCAGCTTATGCCCGCAACCGGGCGCTGATGCTGGACGGCATGGAGCGCCTCGGCCTCTGCCGCATCGCCCCGCCCGACGGCGCGTTCTACATTTACGCCAACATCGGCCACCTGACGCACGACAGCCTGGCGTTCTGCCGCCGCATGCTGGAGGAAACCGGCGTCGCGACCGCGCCGGGCATCGACTTCGATCCGGTCCGCGGCAACCGCTTCATCCGCTTCAGCTTCGCGGTTTCGACCGCGCTGGTCGAAGCCGCGCTCGCCCGGCTGGAACCGTGGTTCGCCGCTCAAGCGGAAGGCAGCGCCACCAGCTGACCCGGCCCCACTGCAAGGCGCCTGTTCTGGACATACATTCGGTTGCGTCGGCAGCGCTTTCATGACTCCCTGTGCCCAGCCGGCAAATGGGGCAGCGGGGATCACTGGGGGTCTTTACATGAGCAATGCAATACGGCTTGCGCTCGTCCTGAGCGCAGCACTCGGTTTGTCCGCCTGCGCGTCGCTGACGCGGGGCGCCAAGCAGAACGAACCGGCGGGCGGCAACGTCTCCACATCGAATGGCCAGAAATGCATAACGCCATCCCAGCTCAAGCTGCCACGCAAGACGCAATTCACGGCCGACAGCTCGCTACCGGGCTACAAACCGGGATCGGCGCAAGTCACCAGCGCGGTGAGCGCCGGGGGCATTGGCGGCACGGCGGGCAACATCCTGCTGGGCGGCATCATCGGCGTCGCGGTGGATGGCGCTAGCGGAGCGATGCTGGATTTGTCTCCCAACCCGCTGAAATGGGTCATGGCACCGGAAGGTTCGGCCGAGGAAACCAAGATCGTCGTGGCACCGAAGCCCAAAACCGTGCCGCGCAAGGCCCCCACTCGCGCAACTTCGCGCAAGCGGACCGCCGATGCCACATCGCCGCTCCAGCCGCAGCAGCAACCCGAGAGCAGCGCGGCAACGCCCGTCGCCGCGGCAGCGGCGGCAACGCCAGAGGGTTAGTCAGAATCAGGCGCCAGCCGGACTCGCTACCGCCGGTCCGGCTGGTAATCGTCGGCCGTCCTTGGCAAAGCTCCTGACATAGGGAGAACGCCATGCTGACCATCCATCATCTTGCCAGATCGCAGTCGGAACGGGTTATCTGGCTCTGCGAAGAGCTCGGGCTGCCGTACGAACTGGTCCGCTACGAGCGCACGCCGGAAGGCGGCGCGCCGCCCGCGTACAAGGCGCTGTCCGCATTCGGCACCGCGCCGGTGATCACCGATGGCGCCCTGACGCTCGGCGAATCCGGGGCGATCGTCGAATACATCTTGCGCAAGTATGCCGATGGCGCGCTCCTGCTCGGCCCCCATCACGCCGACTGGACGCAGTTCCTGTTCTGGTTTCACTTCGCCAACGGGAGCTACCTCCCGGCGCTGATGATGGACCATTTCGCGCCGCCGGGCGCGACGCCCGATGCGCAGAGCCGCAGCGAGCGCGCCTATCGCCTGATCGAGACGCGCCTGGGCGAAGCGCCGTGGTTCGCCGGCGAAACGTTCAGCGCCGCCGACGTGATGATGTGCCTGCCGCGCTTTGCCGCCAGCCGCGATCTGTCGGCCTCGCCCCACACCGCCGCGTATCTCGCGCGCCTGAACCAGCGCCCGGCATGCCGGACCGCAATGGCCCGGGCCGAACCATGACCGAGCCCGGGACGCGGCCGGAGGCCCGCTACACCGGCTCGTGCCATTGCGGCGGCGTGCGCTT